>NZ_CAXQGS010000023.1:0-67174 GCF_964223445.1 Cytobacillus sp. | reverse complement strand
CTGCAACAGCAGGTGAGGAATCTTCAGCTTGCCAGCGGGCAATCGCATTCCCCGCTTCATCTCTTCGAACCTTCAACCCAATATCCTCTGCAATGGAAACAAATACATCAATGGCCCGCCATTCTTCTTCCATGTAGCCTAATCGGCAGAACCCTTCCGCCTGGACCATGCTGTCTGTTAAATTTAAAGCTTTCAGATGCTTATCCAACCATTCTTTCATTCTTAACACTCCTCCCTGATCTAAAATGAGGCAGATTGCTCTGCCTCATCTATTCCTTAATTTAATTTTTTTATAGAGTCAAACAGCAGCTGGACGGCATTCATCATCGTGCCTTCATTAATATCGAACTTCTTGTTATGATGGCCTGCTGCCAGTTCTGTACCGAAAATACAGTATGTCGCCTGTCCTCCATTTTGCTGAACACGCTCCATGAAGAAGGTTGCATCCTCGGAGCCTGCAGGTGAGTTGTCTTCAAGGATGCTTTCTTTTATATAGGAAGCTTCTTGTGCCCAGGCATGCAAGACGGATGCCAGCTCTTTTGAGCCTTGAGCACTAATGGCCTCGCCCACAGTACGAATCTCGTATTCTACTCCGTACATTTGGGCAGATCCTGCGATAACAGCTTCGGCCTGGGCTTTGACATATTCGTTAATTTTAGTCGTTTCTCCGCGTGTTTCAATTTTCAGCACCGCTTTATCTGCGATAATATTGCGGCCTGAGCCTGCATGCAATTCTCCCACGTTGATGCGGGTTGCCCCTTCTGAATGACGCGGAATAGCGTAAATATTCAGGGCAGCAGAAGCGGCTGCCAGCAGGGCGTTTTTACCCTCTTCCGGATTTCCGCCTGCATGGGAAGAAACGCCTTTAAACGTTACATCAAGCTTTGACGTGGCCAGGAATCCATTTTTGGATGCCACAAAATGGCCATCTGGAACTCCTGTGCCGACATGGGAGGCAATTAAATAATCCACATCATCGACTACACCGGCTTCGGCCATCGACCGAGCCCCACGGGTGCCTTCTTCTGCAGGCTGAAAAATCAATTTGATTTTCCCCTTAAGGCTGTCTTTATTTTCAGCAATCAAGCTTGCCAGGCCCAGCCCGATGGTTGTATGGGCATCATGTCCGCAGGCATGCATGGTGTTTGGAACTGCCGACCTGAATCCTTCTTTTTGCGGAAAATGGCTGTCTGCCTCTGATTCATGGATCGGCAATGCATCCATATCCACACGGAAGGCGATGGTCGGCCCTTCCTTTTGCGTATCCATCGTCGCGACAATGCCTGTATAGCCGTCTATGAAGGGTTCAATATAATCATTTTTCGCGCCATTTTCGAGAGCCCATTGATAATGTGCGGCTGTTTCCTCTTGATTAGGCTTACCCATAAAATAATCAGCGGCCATTACCTTCCTGCCCATTTCCAGCTCGAAGCCAAGTTCATCCAGAATCGATGCGACAATGGAGGCTGTGCGCATTTCCAGGAATCCTCCCTCTGGATAGCGGTGAAAATCACGGCGCCACTCTTTTAACTGATTTTCGAGGTTACTCACTTTTTAACCACATCCTGTTCTTATAGATAAGGACCGATTCCCGGACCAAACGGGATTCCAAAGAATACAAACACTAATAGCATAATGATCCACGTGATCAGGAACGTAATCGAGTACGGAAGCATTAATGAAATGAATGTTCCAATTCCCGCTTTTTTGTCATACTTCTGCATAAACGACAGGGCGATAACCATATATGGCATCATCGGTGTCACAATATTCGTAGATGAATCTGCTACACGGTAAGCCACTTGCGTGAATGCAGGGTGATAGCCAAGCTGCATAAACATTGGCACAAACACAGGTGCTTCAAGCGCCCACTTTGCTGAACCTGAAGTGATCAGGAAGTTCAGGGAAGCTGTAAAAATGATGTAGCCAATAATCAATCCGATTCCGGTGAACTCCACGTCTTTCAGGAATTCAGCACCATTTACTGCAACCCAGGTTGCAATATTAGACCAGCTGAAGTAAGCGATAAATTGGGCGATTGCAAAGATTAAGACAATATAGGACGCCATATCCTTCATGGATTCAGCCATAAAATTGGCAACATCTTTACTGCTCTTAATATTTCCAACCGTGATTCCGTATACAGTACCAATAATGATGAAGAAGAACAGAATAATCGGGATAATGCCATCCAGGAATGGAGATGGAACCAGTCCGCCATCTTCATTGGTTAACGGGCTATTTGGTATAAGGATCGCTCCCACAATAAGGGCTATATAGGCGAATCCGGCAATGACTGCATTCCGCAAAGCCTTGCCGGCATTAGGAGGATCCTCTGTAATGGCTTCTTTTACCTCGTCGCCCTTGTATTCTCCAAGGCGCGGTTCAATGAACTTCGTCGTGACAAGTCCGCCGACAATGGTTAAAACAAATACGGAAACAATATTAAAATACCAGTTATCAATTGGTGTAACGACCATATTCTCGTCAATAATCTTGGCAGCTTCTGTTGATATCCCTGCCAATAGTGCATCTGTTCCAGCAATCAGCAGGTTTGCTGTAAAACCGGCACCGGCTGATGCATACCCTGCAGCCAAACCGGCAATCGGATTACGGCCAATTTTGTAGAAAACCATTGCAGCAAGCGGCGGTACAAGCACCATTGCTGCATCTGAAGCGATATTCCCCATGATCCCGACAAACACAACGGTGTACGTGATTAGTGCCGGCGGTGATTTTAGGATTGTTTTCTTAATGGCATAATCCAGCATGCCGACTTTCTCGGCAAGACCGATACCGAGCATCATGGACAGAACCAGTCCAAGAGGCGCAAATCCGGTGAAGTTATCGAGCATGGATGTCAGAATAAAATTCAGGCCTTCTCCAGATGCCAGGTTCTTAACTTCCAGTTCCTCTCCCGAGCCAGGGTGGACAACAGTAGCACCAAAGGCGCTAAATATAGCTGAAACAATAATAACTAACACTGCGAGCCCGGCAAATAATATAAATGGATCCGGGAGCTTGTTGCCGACCTTCTCGACCCCATTGAGGAATCTCTGGGCAATCCCTGGTTTCTTATTTTCTGTTACCACTTTCTTTCCTTGTTTTTCTGTTTTCATATACTCCCCTCGCTTTTCTGTTTTTTATTGGATTTTTTTTACTTATGAGTGAAGATGTTGCTTTCCGCTGCGGCGGCCAGTTTCGGACTTGCTGTTTCCGAATTCTGATTCTCCTGTCCGAATGGGCGCATGGTTCGGACTGCTTACCTCCGGTTTCTGCTTCTCCTGTCCGAATGAGCGCCTGATTCGGACTGCTTCTCCCGGATTTCTGCTTTCCCTGTCCGAATGAGCCCTTGATTCGGACTCCTTCTCCCGGTTTTCTGCTTTCTTTGTCTGAATGAGCGCCTGATTCGGACTCCTTCTCCCGGTTTTCTGCTTTCTCTGAGCGAATGAGAGCCTGATTCGGACTCCTTCTCCCGGTTTTCTGCTTTTCCTGTCCGAATGAGCGCATGATTCGGACTCCTTCTCCCGGTTTTCTGCTTTCCCTGTCTGAATGAGCGCATGATTCGGACTCCTTCTCTATGTTTTCTGCTTTCTCTGTCCGAATGAGCGCCTGATTAAGACTCCCTCGCTCGGTTTTCTGCTTCTCCTGTCCGAATGAGAATCTACTTTAAAGTAGAGGGCTTAACCTCTGCAGGAATTGGACATGTGTATGGATTGGCTTCCTTAAACGCATTGAATTCCTGTTTGACAGCTTCCAATTCTTCCTGGTCGGTAAGCAGTTTAACAGCCGTTAAAGCCATGGCTTCAGCTGCCCGGAGCATTCCTTTGTGGGCATAGCTGCTGATGCCTTGCGTGGTCATCTGCCATGTATGCAGCGGTGTCCCCAGTGCTGATGTTGAAGCTGTCAGCTGTGCAGTTGGAACGATCCAGCTTACATCAGAGACATCAGTAGAACCGGCAAGAACTTCTTTGGAAGGTTCGTAGGCTGAGATTGTTTCTGCCAGGTATTTTCCTTCAAACTCACTGCCGTCCCCTACATAGCCAAATCCTCTTAAAATATCTAAATAGCTTTCTTTCTCACCATCTGATAGGGTTGTCCAAAGCTTTTCGGCAAAGGTCTTTTCTTCTTCATCCGGTTTTTCAATGCCAGCTTCCTGTAGGCTCTGATAGAGAATTTTTTCAAGGCTGCGGTTTGGAATATAATTAGAGCAAGCCTTGTCAAACTCAATGGTAAGCTCGGTTTCTGTCATTAAAGCTGCGCCTTCGGCAATCTTGCATACCCGTTTGTAGATTCCATCCACCTGCTGAACCTTTGGCGCACGAATGAGATAAAGGACCTCGGCGTCTGCCTGTACGACATTTGGCGAAATGCCCCCTGTGTTGGTGATGGCGTAATGCATTCTGGCTTCTGGCACGACATGCTCACGAAGGTAATTCACACCCACGTTCATGAGCTCAACCGCATCCAGGGCACTTCTTCCAAGATGAGGCGAGTTCGCCGCATGTGAGGATAAGCCTTTAAATCGAAAATAAACCTGATAGTTTGCGAGACTCGATAGGCTCATGATGCTGTTGGCCGGAGATGGATGCCATGTTAAGGCAGCGTCCACCCCTTCAAAAACTCCTTCGCGGACCATGAAGGTTTTTCCGGAACCGCCTTCTTCGCCCGGACAGCCAAAAAACTTTACAGTCCCAGGCAGATTGTTTTCATCTAAATACTTTTTTGCAGCACAGGCTGCCGCAAAGGCGCCGGTCCCCAGCAGGTTGTGGCCGCAGCCATGACCGACATTCAGTTCGGTTGGCTCATACGAAGTTTTATTTGGCACCTGCCCCAATCCGGACAGAGCATCAAACTCCCCGAGAAAGCCAATGACAGGAGCTCCGCTTCCATAGGTGGCTACAAACGCGGTTTCAATGTTTCCGGATTTGCGTTCCACCTGAAAGCCTGCTTTTTCGCATTCAGAAGCTAAAAATTCAGCTGAAGCATACTCTTCAAATCTAGTTTCCGGATGATGATAGATATACTCACTGATTTTTTCAAAGGTCTCTTTATTCTCTTTCAAAAATGTTTTTGCAAAGTTGTTCGACATGATTTCCTCCTTTAATTTAAATGGACGATCCGCCATTTAAGATGTGAATGTAAGCATCGACTGCAACCAGTAAAGCGTCTTCCTCGAAATCGAATTGAGGATGGTGATGAGGAAAATCAAGCTTCGTTCCAAACAGCATAAACGTTGCTTTGCCGCCATGCTTCTGAACCCGGTTCATCATAAAGCTGACGTCTTCCGATCCGGAGACAGGGACAGAAGGCAGCACTTCTTTCACAAGCTCGCTTGATGCACACCATTCGGTAATTTTCGGGATCAGCTCTTCATCACAGACAACCACTTCCGTAACTCCGACTGCTTCGATTGTGCAGGACACATCATGCATATCTGCTGCAGCCTGAATAATCCGGGTCGCTTTTTCAGCCATATATTGAGCAATTTCCGGTGTCTCGCCCCGCACTTCTATTTCCATATAACTGTCTCCCGGGATGATGTTCCGGCCGCTTCCTGCTGTCAGCTTCCCAACATTCACCCTGGTGACGCCATCATGATGTCGCGGGATGCCATAGAGGTTGTTAGCAGCTGTTGTCGCTGCCAATAAAGCATTTTTCCCGAGTTCCGGATTGATGCCGGCATGTGAGGAAACTCCTTTAAAGTAAGCATTGTATTTAGTTGAAGCCAGGAATCCAGGCGTTGTGGCTGCAATTGTTCCAACGGGCAGAGACTTAATGCCAATGTGGCCTGAATAAAAATAATCGACATCATCAAGCCACCCTTTGTCTGTCATCGCCCGAGCCCCTCGACCGCCTTCTTCAGCCGGCTGAAACAAAAGGGTGAAGCGGCCCTTAAGCTGATCAGCATGGGAAGAAATATACTGTGCCACCCCAAGTCCGATGGCAGTATGTCCGTCATGTCCGCACGAATGCATCACATTCTCTTCTTTTGAGCCAAATTCGTATTGAGCTGGACGATGGGCAGGATCTGCCGATTCGTTTATCGGCAGAGCGTCAATATCAAAGCGGAAACCAACATGGTCCCCGTTTCTGCCAGTATCCCAGACTGCCACAAGCCCGGTATTGCCGCCGCGCATTTGATCGAGCCAGGACTCTTCAACACCCCAATCCCTCGCCTTTTTCTCTTGAGCTTCAAGATCAGCTTGTGCAGGAAGCCCCATGCGGGAATTCTCGTCAAGCGCGTCTTTCCCTAAATAAAGCTTGAAACCCATCTTTTCCAGTTCTTTTCCGATCCGATATGTAGTGATATACTCCATGAACCCCAGTTCAGGCAGTGCATGCAAAGTGCGCCGCCATTTGATCAGCTGGGGAGTTATTTCCTTTAAAAAGCAGCTGTCCATCATGATCCCCCTTGTTGAATATTATTTCGGACATTTTCCGTTTCATTACCTTAAATGTATTATACACAGTGTTATTAGAAAATTCAAAGTAAACTTTTAACTATTAAAATGTCGTTTGGTGAATTTTTATACAGAATAAGCCGAATTTAGCAAATTTTTAGTATAATCCTCCCTATTCACCCCTGACTTTCTCCCTATTTTTACCTAAAAAGTGTAATTTTCCACGTTTAAACTGTAAAAATATAACTCTATCCGCTAAAATAAGGGATATACTTTGAATGGCACATTCCTTTAGGGAGGACATTTAACTAATGTACAAGAAAACAAAAATTTTACTCTGCAGTGTCGGCATATCATTAATGCTTGGAGGATGTTCTGGTATGAATAGCGCAAATAACAATCAGGAAAGTGAAAAATCAAAAGAAACACAGGCTGCTCCTTCTGAGGAATCACTGATCAGTGTTCAGGATTATACCGGTGAAGGCTATGCACTTCCATATGGAAAAGAAACCGATAAAATTGCTGATGAAAGCCTTGATGAGATAGAGGAAGCTGCAATCAAGTTTTTTAAGGAGAAATATAAGACCGATGTAACGGTGCATAACGTGGTTGGTGCTAAGGATGGGGCTACTGTGTTTGTAGAATCCCAAGGTGAGCCGCATTTCTACACTTATGCTGTAGTACCAATTGATGAACTAGAAAAGAAAGTGATGACAGAAAAGATATGGGCGGACGAATTCCAGGTGGAAAATGCCATTAAAGGCGGATTGTATCACATGATCTTTAATGAAGAGTTCCAACAGCTCGACGACTATCTTGAGACTCTTGCAGCAGAAGGCCAAGTAACCGGAAAAACAAAGGATGCCCTTCAAAATGTGGGTGGACACGGATATATGACTCCATATTATTTTATTGCATTAACAAGCAAAGAAGAGGCTATTAAACCCGTTTATGACCTTTATATTAGTAATCCTGATGAAAGTACGGAAAATTTTAGGAATGTCTATGATGAGGGCGCGTTTAATCCTGAAAACTTCAAAATCAATATTCAATTATTCATGGCTGAAAAGCAGGCAGAGCCAAATGAAGAAATATTTAATCAAGTCACGAAAGAGCTGGAAGATATGGACTCAATACCTAAGGGCACATACAGCTTCGCTCTCAATGATAACTTCATCGATAAACAGAGTTCGGAAGGTGCTAAAGATAATTCTTTAAAACGCGGATTCCCGGATTACATTATTAAGGAATAAAGCAGGTGAATATATGGATACTCTTAAGGGTTCACCAAATATAAATACGGATATAGCAGCAAACAATGATAAAGATTTAGTTGAACTGGCAGGCCTTCATGCATATACCTATCCGCTATTTGAATCAGTTCTGCAGGTAAATAATACAGACTATACAGTTATCGATACTCGTTATGAAGACCCTACTGGCCTTGATGCTATGACAGTCGTGAATATGGAGACAGAGGAAATATCCATCATTTATGTAGGTACGGATGCAAGCGGAAAATATGGCAACAAAGATATTCTGACGGATGCACAGCTTTTAAGTGACCTAACTCCAGCTCAGCTGGCTGCAGCAAGAAGTTATTATACTGAAATGAATCAAAAATTTAACCAGGTTGGCGGCGTTAAATCGATCGCGGGAAATTCACTTGGCGGCGGTCTGGTTGGTGCAGTAGCAGTTGAAAATCCAGAAGTAAATGCAGTTACTTTAAACCCTGCCCTGCTTCCTGAGGGGATGGTGGATCCTAATCAAACTTATGATAATATTACAAACTACTTCAGCAGCTACGATGTACTGACTCAGACTTTGATTGCACTGGATCTGCATGGCAGGATTCCAGGCAAACAGTATGAAATCTTCAATGGGATTCCTGAATTCTCAAAGCTTGCTACAAACCATACAGGCTATCTGAGGAATGAAGATGGCACACAGTTCTATGTTATTGGAGAGGTCGGCAAGCCGGGCTATGGCAAAATCTATGTGGATGCTGATGCCCATATCGTATCAAGCATCTGGACAGGAGTACCGCTATACGGCAGTCACTCAGACCGCATTGAGATCAATAAGGAGAACCTGGACCTTCTTGCTTCCTCCCTGCAAAATCATGTTACGGAAAGACTGAACCTTGCTCACGAGTACCTGGGCAATTCGGTTGCCATCGTAGACGATGAAGCAAACCGTTATTATGAACGGCTCAGCCGACTGCAGAAGATTTTCGAAGAGATGTTTGAAAATCTGATCAGTGAACCGCTGTTTATGGGGATTACTTCGATCAGCAATCGATTAACGGCCGAAATCGATCATTTGGTTTCTTTGTTAAATGTGGCGGAAAGTCATGCTAAATCACTGAACTATATACTGAATTCCCCGCCTGCCGAGCTGCTTGAACATATTTTCCGGACGAACGTCAGTGTGGAAAGCATCTTTAATGAAATTCGCAGCTTTTTGTATGATTTGAAAGCGGATGTTCAGGATCTTTCCAAAAGCCTTATTCGGATTATTTCCAATAAAATCCCGGAGCTGTTTGAGGGCGGGAAAGAACTCTGGTATGATGCTGTAGTCAGTGAGTTAAAAGCCCATTATGGGATCGTCAACAATAACAGGGATAAGCTTCTTTCACATATCAGCGAATACCAGAAACAAGTTCAGGACGTTGCCGCTAATTTTCATGACAGGGACCTTTCTCTCGGGCAATCCATCAGAAGCAAATCCTCTCATTCCAATTCAATATCCGTACAGGGAACGAATACGTATAAACTGGAAGATTCCCCCTACATGGAACTAAGGATGAAGATTAAGGAATTTCAGATGGATACTGCTTATACTGCCTTTACCAGATCAACTCATGCACTCCTCTTGCCTTTATTGCATAAAGCATGGGTAATCACTTTGAATATTGAAAATGCATTGGAACTCCTGTCGAGCACCATCAAAGGAGCAACCAAATTCGCATTGGACTACACCATCCCCGGCAAGTTATTCGGCCTGTTTTCGGACTTTGATGATAAAATCAGAAACAGTGTCAACAACGCGCTGGAGCCTTTGGACGAATTCGCCGGCACTATTGAAGGCATCCGAAAAGGGTTGGACCGATTAATGGCTGAGTACCCTACTCTACTAGAGAATTTTAGGCCTTATGTCGAGACAGCCATTTTTAATAACAGCGGCTACTATAATGTCCACCTTTACAACCTCGCATCCATTGCTATTTTAAGAGAGATGGAAATGCTGTTTGATGATGTGGTTTATCAATTAGGGAACCACAAGGCTGAAGCGATAGATGCTTTATGCGAGGTATCCAAAAAGGTAAAGAATAATATGGGGATTCTGTATGAACAGGTGGATCGCGGGACGATTAATTAACAGGATTTAATAAACCGGGCTGAGTGACAGCTCGGTTTACCTGTTAAGAGGGGGTCAATTTGCGGTATTTGATAATCTATTTGCAGAATTTAATTACCTATTTGCAATTTGATTATTCTAATTGCAGGTTCACCATACCGCTCAAATCCTGCTCTTCATGCAGCCGCAGGTACATTCCTATACAGCAGAATAAATCAAACAAACGTTTGATTGATTTATTCTGGCTTTTCCAAACACTCCCCCAGCAGCTCTCTAAAAAGCTCATTTAATTCCTTGTTTTTCTTCTCTTTCAGCCACTCCACCTGCTTAATGGGCAGGTTTAATTTAAGTGTGATTTTTTCATTCGGCATTTCCACTTTTCGGATTTCTTCTAATGTAATGCCCGCCTCAATATCCGGAAAGTCCTGCTCTTCCTCACTTATTCTTAAGATACCTTCGTAAGGTTCATCCGGATCAAGTTCACAAAATAAGCTCAGCCTCGGCAGCTTCCCTGGCACAGATTTTAGAAACATAAACGAGCTAATCAGTCCGCCGTCTTCCATTTCTATTTCTGTAATCAGACTTTCCCTGTTCTGATATTTTTTTAGAGTAACTTCACTCACAATCATATCCACTTCCAGCGTATTTCCTGAAGACGATTCAAAAATATAGATGGCACTGTTAAACACATAGATTTCTTCCCCATCCAGGTTTATTGATTTTATACCAGCCATATTTGTTCCCCCATACTTATGAAGTTCGTAATGATAGACGATTCAATAATATTTAAGTACATCATATCAAAAATATATATGTAGGGGAGCCTATAATTAAAATGACTAATTTTCCTTTTTCCAATTATGACTATTAGGGCTCATAAATTTCAATATTTCCGGTCAAAAAAAACAATAGAGCAAATCTTTAACTCGTTTAATTATTTTATTTTTTGGGGTCATCTTTTCGACAAAACTATTTATCTACCAGCTTGTTTTATAGGATTACCCAGGAACTTTATTTTATAGGCTATTCTTATTTCGCTATTTTCTATTATTTTTCGGGAAATAAATAGGTTTTCTGTCGATTTACAATTACTGTAGCAGCTGAATGATTTTACCCCGCGAATGCAGGACAGGTACACCTTCTTGTAATCCTGCCAAAAAAAATCAAAAAAACTAGCTAAGGAATGCCAATGTCAACTTATCAGCCAAATTCAATTCCACTTCACCTTTTTCATTAAAAGGGGTGATCATCGCTGTTGTTACACCATACAAATGCATTTCACCAGTAGTGCCTATAGACCAGAAAATCCTCCTGGACACTGCTTGCTACATAAGGAATATACTCTTCAAGCTCATGGTCATCTGAAATACCAAAACAGGTGAGACGATTGCGGGTGCTATTATGCCGCTTCCATAAGATTGAGTGAAATGTTAATCAAACGTTTGATTGAAGACTGTCTCTCCAAAAGGCGATTCCATATATGAACCTAATTTACAGCCAAGTCAATTAAAGAGGGTATCAGGCACCACTAGAATTTTATCAAACACAAAAAAGGCGATGCCCAATTAACATAATGGCATCGCATTTTTAAATAAATATCAGCGTATTAGAAAATCCTCTTCTTCCAGCAGATATTCCGGGTTTCTGCCAATTTCATCGCTGTGGAAATGATCCCTGATGACTCCATCCAGAAGATAATTGGCAATGGAGACCATGATCATGCCCTGGTCGAGAGCAAGGTAGGCTTCTGCAATTTCCCCTGTCTTTACATTGACAGAGTCATAGAATCCATATTTACTGTATGTGTCCAGAGCTTTCAATGCTTTGATGTTTTTTGCTGCTTCTTGCGGAGCATATTCTAATGCAAGGAAAGAAGCGTGTGCGGTGACGGTGCCGTCATCCTTGTATCCGGATGTCCCTAAAGGTGTTGCAGCAAACTCACTATAGCCATCCGGAGTGGCTGCTGGTGAAAATCCCCATGCAGGGTAACCCTTTTCTTCGGCAAATGCGATTTGAAGCTCAACATGACGCTGGTTGTTCAAGCCCAGAGCATTTTTTCCAAGCTCTTTTTCCTTCATAACAATGCCCGGCATTAATCCTTCAAACATGCTTCCTCCCCAACTCGGAATGAATTTCACACCTTTGTAATTATAGTGACCCTGGAATAACTCAACCCCATGATACGATCTCATTTCTCCTGTCGGGATTTGAGCTTGCCAATCCCATTCTGGCGGAAGTGTACGATATGTTCTCCACCAGTGCTCAGCAGGTACATCGCCTTTTCCAATCGCAATATAGCTGCCTAAACGAGGCTCAGTATAAAACATTCCATAATGGTGTTCGGTGTATTCCCCTTTATCCACAGAATATCCTCCGCGGAATTGCCCCACCTCTGGATCATAGAGGGTGGAGTAATCCATGGCTTCTACTAATTTGCTGGTTTGATCATATAATTCCGGGTAGGCCTGTCCTGCTGTGATCAATCCGGCTGACAGCCAGCCGTTATCCACCTGGGATATGAATTCACCCCAATCGGTCATTAATGAACCATCCTTCGTAAAATACCAGTTGTAAAAAAGGCCGTTCCATTTTTCAAGTTTTTCTAGCGTATTTACTGTTTTTTGCAGCTTGGATATAGCTTCTTTCTCAGTAATGATGCCCATTTCCTCTGCTGAAATAGTACTTAACATATACATGGCAATGTTTGTTGGAGAGGTATGATTTCCTTCTTCTTTCACCCCATCACTGAAACGGACAATATCATTGGTAAGACCCGTTTCAGGATTTGTGAAGTCTTCGAAATAACGATACGTTTTCTTTGCAATCGGCTTTAATTGATTTTGAAAAGCAATTTCCTTGGCATTTTTCACAGAGGCTGATGCTGCAGGAGTCATCACAAACGCGTGAACCAAACAGAGAATCATGGTAATGGCAGTTGCCATTTTTTTAAACGACATAGGCTTCCTCCAGAAATCATAATTTTCGAAACGTTTCGATAAAATCATATCATATTTGCATGAAAGCGTGAACATTCTAAACAAAAACACTAATAAATGCCTAATCACCAGGCATAAATGCCTATTAAACAACTGGAATAGCAGCATATATCTCACGATTCAATTCGAAACGATTCGCTAAATCTTTAAATCAAGTTCTTCCGCTATCAAAAAATGTTCAAAGCAGCCAATGCCTGGCTTTATTAAAACTAATCGCACTGGCAAAAAGCGAACCATCTAAAGGTGCTTTCAACGTACACTTCAAATCAAAATGTGATATTCTCCTATATAAAAAAATTTTGCTTATGGCAATATGTTTTTTGAATAGAAATCAAGGCCTTATATAAAATTTACCCATAGAATCTTGTATATAAAGCCCTGTTTTAAATAAAACAAATTTAATTAAAGCACTCGTTTTGCTTCAGTGGTTATTGAAAAATAGCGCCCATTTCTGGAATACAAACTAATACTATAATGATTTTTCTTTAGTATTTGAGACAGGAGCCATAGTTTAGTTATTTAATGCAATTCTCTTTTTATAGTAAAAGTATTTTTATCGCCTACCGCTTCTACCACTCAAAAAGCGGCAAGGGTCTACAACCACCTTCACTATGAACGAACAATTGCTAGTATTCAGGTTCCTTTTTTCCAGTCGGAGAAACAGATGTAACTTGTACGGAAGCCTGTGGACAAATTGGACAGCAAGGTTGATTGAGAGGAACTAATAGAAACTCCAGCGTTAGCATATTATTATATTCATTAAAATCCGGACCACATGTGCAATCGAGACCGATAAATGTTTGTCCAGTGATACTTAATTCAATAATGATTGGTTGTTCAATAATGGTTGCTGATGCAGCTACTTCTATTCCGATAAAAGGGTCAAAAGTTCTAACTATTGAACTACCAGACATACTAGGTTGTATATCAAAAATTGCATCATTCCAATTAGTAACAATACCAACCATTTGGATGTGTAAAAATATTAAATATAAATAAAATATTGGAATTTCATCACAACTTGAAGCAGTCAGCCTATCCAAAATTTTTATACAAGCACGGCCCATTGTATGTAAAAAAAATCCTGCAGAGAAATTCTCTGCAGGATTTTTCCTGGAAATCTTAAATAAATGACTTTGCATCAATAATACTTCCATGACTTCAATCAAAGTTTAATTGACTTGGCATTACCTTGCTTTAATGCAGTACCGCTACTGATGTTAAGATTTCCCGATTATCAGGAAAATATCTCCCAAGTAATCTAAAACAATCATCCAGATTCTCTAACTCGTTCATACCCCCATCAATTCCAAATACAAAGGAATAATAATCAGCATAATAATTACATATTTAATATTCCAGCGTATGGAGAGTTCAAACAAATCTACTTTTAACAAATTGGCCAATAGATTGTTAACCGCGGTTGCTGGTGCTACTGTGTTAGTTATTCCCCAGCTGGCGAGGAGCAAAATAGCAAAGTACTCGGGACTTAGTCCGATCAATTCAGGTGTAAGGCTGGTTACATAGATGGTTACTACTACTATTGGATGGATACCAACTAAAGCAGTAATAAAAACAATCGAAGCAAGAAAGAAGGATATTCCCAAATGGAATGGACCAAAGGTATGCTGAATGAAGGAGATCAATAGATTGCTCAAATCAGCATGTACAAAAGCACCACTAAAAAAGCCCGCTATTAAAAATAGCACGATTTCTTTCTTCATCCGAGGTATTCCAATAAATATATGATCTTTAAATTCATTTACATAATGTATTCTTTTTTTTGAAAAAAAACACCACAAAAACGGGAAAATGATAGAAACAAAGCAAATCATTAAAACAATTGAGTACCCCGTAAGGAATTCCAGAAGCAGAACTGCCGCTGTAATCACAATCAAGTACACAAATAACTCAGTTACTTTCTTCTTAGCATGAGTATGTTTTGCTTCGTCCCAATCTATTGCCCTTTCTGCCCCTACCGGCTTACTGGCCAATATTTGCTTTCGATCAAGCAGCAAACTAACCAATAACCCAATAACTGCAAGACCAATTGAATACATAACAATCGAAGTCCATTTAATTGGCAATTGGCTAAGTACCAGAGCCATCGCAGAGAAATACGGTGACCAAAAAATAGTCGTGATAAACCCCCGATTAATGGCATTTGCTACAAGGCGCGGCGCTTTAATATTGGAAGCCGAGGTTAATTGATTCACAATGGATACAGACCCTATATTTAAGACGACACCAAGTATGTGGGTTAAAAAGGTTGTACCGAAATAAAAGAAATATGGCTCATTCATTTTTTTATAAAGAACAATCTTTAACGACTCTACATATCCGCCTGTTTTTACAGGAATCCCCAGAAGAGGGACTACGAGAAATATAGCTACCAGTGTTATATTAATCCGAATCGATTTAAACCATTCCAGAGCTGGCACATGATGATAGATCATAAGAAAAACAGCACTAATTAATAGAAAAACACTAATAATTAAGGTGGAGCCTCTGATTCCAGGCAATACCCAGATGATCACAGCAAGTGAGATCATGCTTACGAAAAGATTAACCACCTCTCCAGGAAAAACCTGTAGAAGAATGAAGCCAATGGCAAGGAAGCCAATTAATATTCCCTGTACCTTTTTCCTGCTATTTATTAAGATTTGAGCTTCCTGTTGGGCCGACACCGCCGATAGTCCTTTCAAAGTAGACTCCTTTCTAGACATACAAATATAATCATGGTAGATCTAATTCCCTTACTGCTTTATTCTTTATTCAAACCCAAACTTCTTTTCTTTCAAAAATTTGCTCATATGCTGCCTGCGGGGACCTTTATATAATTCTGATACATAATCAGTCCAAGTCTGGCTCCGTTTCCCTGTTTTTCGTGTTTCATAATAATTCTTCATTTCCCCATTATAGTCACCGATCAATTGGAGAAGTTTCTCATTCTCATATTTTTCTTCATGAAGGATTGCACTCAGGGGCAACCGAGGCTTCTGCTCATTGATTTTTTCCTTATGGGGATATCCCAGACACATACCAAATACAGGAAAGGCATAATCAGGAATTGATAATAATCGGCTTACCTCTTCCGGCTTATTTCTTATTCCGCCAATAAAAACGCCTCCCATCCCTAAAGATTCAGAAGCCAAGAGGACATTTTGCCCCAGAAGAGCGGTATCGACAGTTGCGACCAAAAGAGGTTCAACGGCATGAAAGTGAATGGGTTTATCCTCCATCTCATGGCTGATCTTTATCCGATTTAAATCAGCACAAAAAACTAAAAAGACAGAACAGTCAATGATATGCTGCTGATTTCCGCATAGTTCCGAAAGCCTCCTCTTCTTATCTGCTTCTCTTACGGCAATCGCCGTATAGGCTTGTAAATGGTTCGAGGTCGATGCCCATTGACTCGCTTCAAAAATACGATTCAATAATTCCGGACTTATATCCTTTTCAAGAAATTTCCGAATCGACCGATGATTTTCCATTACATCTATTAAAAAATTCACTATCATATCTCCTCCTATCGAATACTTCCCCTAACATTGAAAGGAGAAAAAGCTTCAGCAGCTCTTTCTCCTTTCTATCTGATTTACAAATTATTGAATAATCCCGGCTGCCTTTAAAACTTCTTCATTAATGTCATAATCCTTCTTCATAATTTCAGCAAAATCATCCGGACCCGCATAACTAGGTTCTACTCCAAGCTTTCCAAACGTATCGATTACCTTTTGGTCCTCTAGTGCTTTTTTGAAAGAATCATGCAATACCTTGATTACGTCCTCAGGTGTGTCCGGCGGTGCAATTAGTCCTGTCCAAACATCGGAAGCCACATCAACACCCTTTTCAGTTAACAATGGAACATCTTCCAATCCCTTTGATTTAAAGGAACCAGTATTTACAAGAGCACGTATTTCTCCTGACTCAATTTGCGGCATGGCTTCTACTGTTTGAATAACAGCTCCTTGAACGTGGCCGCCCAGCAATGCAGCTAATGCAGGTGCACCGCCTTCATATGGGACATGCTTTAATTCGACCCCAGCTTGTGCAGAATAAGCTTCCATTGTAATGTGCTGTGTTAATCCAGCACCTGTTGTAGAATAAGTAAATTTCCCAGGATTAGCTTTTACATATTCCAGCCATTCTTCATATGTTTGCCATGGAGCATCTTTTTTGACAACCAGAACATTTGGAGTCGCAACCACTTGAATAATCGGTTTGACCGTTTCAGGTGAATAAGCTGTATTGTCTGTGTGCGGCTTAATGGTCATAGGTCCTACTGTGGTCATCCCGATTTTATAGCCATCAGGCTTTGCATTAAATACTTCAGTTGTACCAATTACGCCTGCTCCGCCTTCTTTATTGACGACATTTACATTATAGTTATTTGGCAGGTATTCAGAAATGACGGATGTTAGGGCACGAGAAGCCGTATCCGTTGTTCCTCCTGGTGCATAAGGAACAATGATTTCAATATCCCGCTCCGGAAAGCTCGCTGCTTTCTTATCAGTGGAGGCACTGCTGTTTGAGCACCCTGCTGCCAGCATTGCTGCAAATCCCACAGCTGCTAACTTTTTCATAACTAATTTCATCTAATTCTCCCCCTTATTTATATTAGTTTGGTATTTAACCTTTTACTCCTAAGCAGGTATATCCTCTTCCATGATTTCTTTGCCTTTCAGCTTCCTCCAAAAATCCTTGATAAGAGGATAAAGAAAGCTCACTAAAGCAATGGTCAGAAAAACCCCCGAGATTGGTCTAGTGAAAAAGACCGACAGATCCCCGCTTGACTCAATAATGGTCCGTCTAAGATTAGACTCAATAATAGGTCCAAGAATTATCCCAAGGATGAGAGGAGGCAATGGATAATTAAATTTCTCCAGCAAATACCCGATTACTCCAAAAGCAAGCGCCACCCAAACATCGAATAAATTGTTAGATAAAGAGTAGCTTCCTATAAAACATAGGGTGACAACAATAGGGAGCAATACATTTTTAGGAACATCGACAATCTTTCCAACGAACCTTACCGCAAATAAACCAATCAAAAGCATAAAAACGTTAGCGATAATCAAAGTAATAAATAGACTGTAGACGAGCGGGCCATTATTTTGAAACAATAGCGGACCTGGAGTTACCCCTTGTATTAATAGCCCCCCGAGAATAACAGCTGTAACAACGTCACCTGGGATACCCAGTGTTAAAAGAGGAATTAATGCACCACCCGTTACAGCGTTATTTGAGGTCTCCGTAGCAATTACCCCTTCCGGGATTCCCTTTCCATATTCTTTTCGCCTTTCCGGTTTAGCAAAACGCTTCGATTCGTTATAGCTTAAAAATGTTGCAATAGAAGTGCCTGTACCAGGAATGATACCGATAAAAGTTCCAATTGCGGATGCACGCAGAAATTCTTTCCAATATGAGAATGTTTCCCTTAACGAAACTCTCTCCCGCTGATATTTAATCTTCTTCTTCGTATTTGCTGTTACCTTTTCTTCAATTTCTTTAATAACCTGTGAAACGGCGAAAAGCCCAATTAAAGCAGGTATAAAGGATACACCGCTTGTTAAGTTGATGCTGCCAAATGTAAAGCGCGCCACACCGCCAATAGGATCCATTCCGACTGTGGCAATTAACAGACCCACACCAACTACAATTAGGCCTTTCACAACGTTTTTACCTGATATCGTTCCAACGATACTTAACCCAAAAACTGCTAGGGCAAAGAATTCTGCAGGTCCAAACTTTAAACCGAACGCTGCAAGCTGGGGAGCTATCAAAATCAAGATAAAGCAGCTGATGATGCCTCCGACAAAGGATCCGATTGTCGCATAGTTGAGCGCTTTACCGGCCTGTCCTTTTGCAGCCATCGGGTACCCGTCCAAAAGAGTTGCAGCAGCAGACGGGGTACCTGGAGTACGAATGAGAATTGCTGTGATGGATCCCCCATACATTCCCCCAATATATATACCCAGCAGCATACTGATTGCCGGTACTTGGGGCAAGCTGAAAGTGTAAGGAATCAATAGCGCTATTCCCATTGTTGCCGTTAAACCTGGAATGGCACTAAATACAACTCCCAGAAAAACACCTGCAAATACAAGAGTTAACGTCTGAAAATCAAAGACTTGTGTAAGTATTTGCTCCATTTAAAATCAACCTCCCTTCCTTTAAATATGAACATTCAGCAATACTTCAAAGAGCAGATAAATGGTACCGACAGATATGACAGAGACGGAGATCAGCAGCTTATAGCTTTTAACACCCAGTAAAAGCATAAGTGAGAGGATTAATAAAAATGTTCCAATCTTATAATCAATATAAGAAAGGCTCATTACATACCCTGTCATGATGGCAATCATGATAAAAAATCGCCCAGCCTCAAATCCGGACTCTTCATCAGAAGCCTGTGCTTTTGAAAAAAACATCATAACAAGCTGCAATACATTAAACACGATGATCATGTATAAAATTAGCTTTGGATAAAAGCCTGGCCCTAATTCTTCTGTAGCTTTCGCTTCAGGCAATTGTCCAACCATATAGAGCATAAAAAAGCATAAAATTAGCATGATGACATTAACAAAGCCTTCTTTTTTCACTAAAGTCACCTCCAAGTTCCGTCCAATTGGATTAATTCATGAATCAGGCCGTACAGAATGGCTGTCCTCTCAGCAAGAGAATCCACTAATAAATATTCATATGAAGAGTGGGCACCTCCGCCATATCCTCCTAAACCATCTAGAACGGGTGTCCCGGTTTCGGCTGCGTAATTTCCATCGCTTCCGCCTCCGACCATCGCTTCTTGAAGCGTGATACCCAAATCCCGGCCAATCCTTTCAGCCATCTTGAACAGCCGGCCAGTAAGATTTGTTTTAATCAGAGGAGGCCGATATATAGATCCCGTAACGTTTAACCTGGTACGTGGATTTCTGGCTATTAGCTGATGAAAGACCTTCTGAATTCTTAGGGCTTCATCCCTTTCTTCTACCCGAACATCAATCTCGGCACATGCATAATCCGCTACCACATTAAATAGGTTTCCGCCCTTTATTTCTCCTGTGTTTATCGTGGTGCCTTTCGACCAGTCAGCAAAGCCTGCAAGATCTGTAATTTGATGGGCCAGCTCTTCAATCGCATTCGCTCCATCTTGCGGATTAAGTCCTGCATGGGCAGAGATCCCATTAACTTCAATTGTGTATCTGCCGCCGCCTTTTCTGGCCGTCTTCAAGGCTCCGTTGTCTGTTGCTGGCTCAAGCACCAGCACGGCTTCACTCCTGGCTGCCTCCCGCTTTACTACATGCTTGCCAGTTGGACTCCCTGCTTCTTCATCTGAAGTTAACAGCCAAACGATTTGATAGTCTTTTAATTTAGTTGTTTGCAATAAGTCAAAGAGGTGGTACACCATGACATAGCTTGCTTTAATGTCAATAACCCCCGGGCCTCTTACATTTCTCCCCTCCACTTGAAAGGGCATGTTTTCAATTGTCCCCTTCGGATAAACGGTGTCTAAATGACTTAACAGCAATAGTTGCTTTTCACCCTCTCCAAGCTGAAAACGAAGGTGATTCCCATATTGCTCTTCCTTTATACTTTCAGCCTTTACAGGGTATTTGGAGAAGACATGGATAAGATGAGAACCCAGCTTATCTACTCCCTGTTTATCAAGGGAGAAGGACTCCAGCTCGACAAATTCCTTCAAGAGATCTAAAGATGTTTCTTTTTTGGCATTTAAAGCTTGAAAAATATCAAGAATACCAGTTCCTCCTCCCATACCATTTATGTAACAGGATAAGCGGGCTGCCTTGCTTCGAGAACATCAATGACATTTTGTGCAGTAAGCATCCCTACTTCTCTCAAAGCCTCTTCCGTATAACCCGCCATATGTGGGGTTGCAACAAAATTCGGCAACTTGAGAAGAGGTGAATCAGCTATAGGCTCTTTCTCAAAAACATCCATCGCTGCCCCTTTAATCAAGCCGGATTCCAGAGCAGCATATAAAGCCTGCTCATCGATGATACCACCGCGGGCCGTATTCACAATGTAGGCGCTTTTTTTCATGAGAGCTAATTCTATGCTGCCAATCATGGCCTGCGATTCTTGATTTAAGTCCGTATGAATGGTAATAAAGTCTGAACCTTCCAGCAGTTCTTCAAAGGATACATACTTTCCAAGTCCCTGTTCCTCAATACCCTCATCCGGAAAAAGATCGTAACAAATTACGTTCATATTAAACCCCTGTGCTCTGCGGATCACTTCTTTTCCTATCTTTCCTGTTCCAATAACGCCAAGAGTCTTCTGGTAGATCTCGTTGCCAACAATCCGGGGCCATTGATTTCCCTTCACTTCTTGAAAAGCCTCCGGAATCTTCCTGGCAATCGACAAAAATAAACCAAAGACCAGATCTGCAACAGCATGGCGGTTCGCACCAGGAGCGTTCGTAACGAGGATCCCCTTTTTTGCTGCTTCATCCAGGTCAATATTGTCGACTCCAGCCCCATGTTTGGCGATTACCTTCAATTTTTCCGCATATTTTAGTACGGCCGGAGTAATCTTTTCGACTCCTACAATTAAGGCATCTACGTCTTTAAGCGCTTCTGCAAACCTCTCTTCATTGGCAGTAATCTCCTTTGGCAGAATTTCAAGATGATAGTTTTTGGATTCCAGAAGTGTGACAGGATCCTTCGAAAACAAACCGAAAGTCGGTGAAGAAGAGACTACTTTAAACACCATTAACACCTCCTAAATTCACTCTGCTTTTTGAAAAAAAACAACCCTTTATTTCCACCTTTGAAAAAGTGATAATTGCCAACAAACAATCATTAGCTGTTATCCCATAAACCTTCCGCCATTTACATCAAGCACTGCCCCTGTCATATACCGGGCCTCATCTGATGCCAAGAAAACCGCAGCATTGGCAATATCCTCTTTTTCTCCAAGTGCCTTTAGCGGAATTTCGGAAAGGGTTTGTTTTCTTTGCTCCTCTGAATTCTCCTCATAAAATAAATGGTGCATTCGCTCACCGCTAATAATTAATCCTGGGGCAATCACATTCACATTAATTCCAAATTCCCCGACTTCTTTTGCCAGCCTTCTCGAAAAGTTTATAACTCCACCCTTAGCTGCTGCGTACGCTACACCGGTGATTAAGCTGGCAGTCCTTCCGCCAATGGAGGACATATTGATGATTTTCCCGCCGCCGTTCTCTTTGGTATATTTCACGAAAGCCTGTGAAGTCAGAAACGTTCCTTTTAGATTAACATTGAGAACCTTATCCCAATGCTCCTCCTCAATCTCTTCAAGAGCGCGAGGAGTATGCAGGCTGCCTCCTGCATTATTAACCAGAATGTCAATTTTCCCATGACGTTCGATGATCTGGTCAAACATCCTGGTTACATCAGCTTTGCTGGATACATCTCCAACCACATAATCTGCTTCATGATCTTCCTTTAAAGCTGCAGCCGAATCCTTAACCAGTTCCTCATTAACATCATTCAGGATGACTTTTGCCCCTTCTTTCGCCATATGTACCCCAATTTCCAAACCTAGGCCACCTGCAGAACCGGTTATAAGAACTACTTTGTTATGCAGCCTTCCCATTTAAATCACCCCTTTTATGCCAATTTATCAAAGCAAAAAGATACGCCTCGGTTAACCTCTAAATCTACTAATGATGTTTGCCGCCAGATCCCAGCAGAATGATAGAGCTGTATCCTGGCGTTTCTATACCTGTATAAAAACAGTTCCCTCTTCCTCAATAACATCAAAAGTCTTAACCCGCACGTTTTCCGGATCAAAAATGGAGCATCCTGTTTTAATATCAAACTCCCAATTATGCCATGGACACTTAATCACTTCACCCACTTTTTCAAGGGTGTACTCGCCAGGCTCATTTGCCGTACACGTTCCATCCAGTGATCCGTCTGAAAGAGCAGGTCCCTTGTGAGGGCAAACATTTCGAAGCGCATATAAATCCCCTTCCTGGGAACGAACAACCACAATTGATTTGTGTTCTACTGTAAAGGCTTTCATTTGACCGAGCTGTAAATCTGCTGCTTTACAAACGCTGTATTTCAATGAGGGTTCCTCCTTTCTGCATAGAAATTAAAGATTATATAATTCCCTTGCATTTTCGTATAAGATTTTATTTTTTAAATCATCAGAAATTTTATGCGGCAACGTTCTCTTTGGAGCATCAAAATCCCAGTGAGGATAGTCAGTTGAGAACATCAGCATCTTATCCGTCCCCATCATATCGATGATATCAAGGAAGTGCTTAGCTGATATATCATGCCATGGCTGTGTGCTAAACCGCATGTTGTCACGGAAATAGTCACTCGGCATCCGTTTCACCCATGGTGTTTCCTGCCGAAGCCCTTTATACGCTGCATCCATACGGTTCATCATAAATGGCACCCATTCAAACCCGCCTTCAATTAAGGCTACCTTCAGATTCGGGTATTTATCAAAGACTCCATTTGTTATCAGGCTGATTACTTGTGTCATATAAGCCTGCGGGTGTGCCGCACGCCATGCGACGTAATATCTTAAAAACTCGCCGCCCTGGAAAGTAATATCAGCTGATAAATGCATGCCAATGGCAAGTCCGTGGCGTTCCGCCGCTTCAAAAATCGGGTGGAATCGGGGGTCTCCCCAGGCAAAGTTTCCGATGGACATCATCACCTGCACCATCTGCGGATGATGCCCAACCCGATCAATTTCACGGACTGCTGCAACAGGATCTGCGGGAATCGTAATAGATCCCAGCAATCGCTTATCTTTGTTCAGCCAATGTTCAATCGTATAATCGTTGTAGGCTGCTGCCCTGGCTGCCGCAAATTCAAACCAGCCGGTAGCGACGGTTGCTTCGTGGAACCATCCCCCCAGAACGCCATAAGTAATTTCATGATCATCCAGCAATTGTTTCTTTAATATTTCAAAGTCAGAGCCCGGCGGTCTTTTATTTTCGCCGAAAGAGTCTCCTCTGTACTTTGTCCCGCTACGAACTTGATGAAAAGGAGTGGTTTTAATCGGTTTCCAATTATAATCCGTAATATAGCGCTTCCAATGATCTGATAAATAAGGAAGTAAATCATCTACAGAAGCGATATCATGATGAATGTCCGTATCGATTACTTTAAACTGAGTCTTTTTCGCTGCACTTTCCTGTGACAGAACTGTTTCGCTCATACCTTTGCTCTTCCTCCTTATAATTTTTTTATTCAATTAAACCGTTAACTCTTCAACACCAAGAGTTCTGGCCAGTTCATTCAAGCTGTTGAAAGTTTTCTCTTCCATCGGAACGCCTGCTTCTTTATTCCGCTTTTCTTTTAAAAATTCTATTTCACCAGGAAGATAGATATGGTCGGTGCCTTCCGCTTTCTTGGAATCTCTGATATAAGAAACTAGCTGTTTGACACTGCTGTAATAGATTTCCAGAGGAATAAGCTGTTTAATATCAATTGTCAGCATGAAATGAGAGATGGATTGTTTTTGATTCACATCATACATGGAAGGAATCATTTTAGAAAAATGCCCGCCGGATAATACTCCTGTCAGGATTTCAGCCATAAGTGCCAGCCCAAAGCCTTTTGGTCCTCCTACCGGTGAGAGGAATCCTCCATTTATAACATCATCCGGATTTGTCGTAGGCACACCCTTTGCATCAACACCCCAGCCTTCAGGGATTGGCTGATTCTTCTCTTTCGCAAATAGAATCTTTCCAAATGCCGTGTTGCTTAGGGCCATGTCCAATACAATGGGATCTCCTTCACCCGATGGCGCAGCAATAGATATCGGATTGTTCCCGATGACCTTTTCAGCTCCCCCAATTGCAGGCATTAAAGGAGCCACATTACTGATAACAATGCCAATTTTGTCTTGCTTGGCAGCCATTAGCGAATAGTAAGCAGTAATCCCGAAATGGTTGCTGTTTTTCACAGCGACTAATCCAATGCCTGATTCTTCCGCTTTCTCAATGGACTTTTCCATTGCTTTGTAAGCCACCACCTGGCCGGCACCGTAATTCCCATCCAGAAGGGCCAATACAGGATTCTCTTGTTCTGCGTTCAGATTAACCTTATTTGTGATAAGTCCTTTTTGAATCCGTTCCACATAAATGGGAAGTCTTAAAAAACCATGACTGTGTATTTCTCTCAAATCTGCTTCCAGCAAAACCTCCGTTATGATTTCTGCTTCATCCTGAGGCACATTGACCTTCATCAGCAATTGGCTGGAAAACTGCCTGATTTTTTCAGTATTAATATTCATTCCGATCCCCCTTTTAAAAGATTCTTTATGCTGTATGTGTCTCTTCTGCCGATCTATTTGTCCCTTTAGTGCCATCCACAACTGTATTTCTTAATCGGCCAATCCCTTCAATTTCAAGAACAACATCATCGCCCGGCTTTAAGGGCCCAACACCTGACGGAGTACCGGTAATAATGATGTCCCCAGGATTCAATGTCATCACTTCTGTAACCTTCACAATAAGGGATTCGATATCATGAATTAAATCATCTGTATTGGAATGCTGTCTTACTTCTCCATTCACTGTCAGTTTAATTTCAACATTATTCGGGTTCAGGTCTGATTCAATGACAGGACCTAAAGGCTTAAAAGTTGCAAATGACTTGGCTCTAGTAAACTGACCATCCTTTTTCTGAAGGTTGCGGTCTGAAACATCATTGCAGGCAGTATAGCCAAACACATAGTCCAAAGCCTCTTCTTTTTGAACATCCTTCGCTTGCTTGCCTATCACGATAGCCAGCTCAGCCTCATAATCGATCCGATGCTCAAGGTTAGGCAAAACAATTTCTTCCCCATCTGCAACAACCGATGTTGGGGATACCATAAACATCATCGGCTCATCCGGAATCGGCTTTCCGCTTTCTTCCGCATGAAGTGCATAGTTTAAACCGATCGCCACTACCTGGCGAGGATCTACCGGAGCCAAAAGTGCTACTTCCTCAATATGGAAAGTATCACCCGTTGACTTAGCTGCTCCTGATAGAAAATCCCCATCCAATTGCGATATCGTTTCTCCCTCTAAAATTCCGAATAAAGTCTTATTGTTTTTAGAAAAGCGTACATATTTCAATGATTCTTCCTCCCTGGATTTTAATTTAACTGCTTCGATTAGGAATAAGGCTGTTCACCTTATCGTAAAACTTCCGCTGGTTCAATCTGAGAATTTCCCGGCCAGCACGGGTTTTATGCTTAATCATGTAGCTTTCTGCAAGCATGCTGTCTTTTTGCAATAAAGCCTGGTAAATCTCTTCATGTTCTTCGATCGAAGCTTTAATATGCTCGTCATTGCCTTTAAAAAGCGAAGGGTACCGTTTCGTATTTGCCCAAAGCTCATCAATTGTCCGAATGAGCAGCTGATTATTGCAAGCTGAATAGATTTTTTTATGAAACTTCACGTTCAATGTTTCAAAATGGATGTAATCTTTTTTATTAAAGGCCTCAATGGATTCATCCAGAATCTCCCTCAGCTCAACCATGAGTGTTTCAGTCACTCCTTCAACCGCAAACCTCGTTGCAAGCCCTTCCAATTCAACCCGCAATTCAAAAATCTCCTGGATATCCTTAGACGATAAGGTACTTACAACAGCACCTACATGAGGCTTGAATTCAATCAGCTTTTCAGAGTCTAATTGACTGATCGCTTCCCTAACCGGGATTTCACTGCTTTGAAACCTTACAGCAAGACGGCTGATAACCAGCTTTTCACCAAATTCATATTGACCGCTCAGGATCTCTTCTTTAAGAGTTTGGTAAATCATTTCTTTTTTTGTTCGGTACATACTCAATCCGCCGTTCTCCTTTTTATCTAATAAAGTAAAATCATATATCATATATGATATATAATATATGATACATTTGAAGGTAAATTCAGTCAACAAAGAATTTTTAGAATATTTTTGTTTAAATTAAATCCTTTAAAGAAAAATGGAACACGATGCGATTTTAAAAAAAGCCTTATAAATAAAGAAAGCCGGAGTATCATCACTCCGGCTACTGCCCTGCTTACGCAGCTTCCTCTTCCTCATATGGAGACTCTATTTCCTCCCCATCGGAATCTTTGAAAATAATATGAGACGGATCCGCTTTTTTCCCAAGCGTCCATTTCTGTACATTTTCGGCACCGCGGATTTCCACGACTTTGCTGCTTTCGATCATGACTTCTTTAATTTCTGACCC
This sequence comes from Cytobacillus sp., assembly GCF_964223445.1. NCBI lineage: Bacteria > Bacillati > Bacillota > Bacilli > Caryophanales > Bacillaceae > Cytobacillus > Cytobacillus sp. Next base: position 40,206 of record NZ_CAXQGS010000023.1, on the reverse strand, counting down.
TGTTAGATCGACAATTGCTCCTTTGTTGGCAGAGCTGATGACCACTTTTGTATTTTTCAGACCTTCGCCTTTAACTGCTGCTGATTTCTTCAGCCATAGACCTTGCGAGAGGCTGGATGTTCCATCCATTACTACCAAAGCATTATGTGGTCCAACCACGAATTTCTTCGCATGGTAGTTTACTAGATTGAAAACATGATCATATTTAGGCTCTTCCGGTTTAACTGCCGGCTTTAAGCTTGTCTGAATCATGACAGGGTCATGGTCACTTGCCCGGCCATGCTCTTCCATGAAGCCTGAGTTGATGTGAAGAATATCGACTTCTGTTTTCTTGGCGAGGTTGTTGGATACTAAAATGTGATCCAGAACCTGCGCATTTCCCTGGTAGTTATACGTATAGCGCTCTTCTGGCTGCACTTTTTCGATCATGTTTGTTAATTCATCGCCCTTTAAAGCCTTTAAAGGATTGGAGAATTCAAAATCGTTAAAGTCACCAAGCAGGACGATATTGGCATTTGGGTCTTCCGCTTTGACATCCTTTACAAAACCGTTAACCACGTTAGCGATTTTCATGCGCTGAATTTCACTGTTTAAGACAGGGGGCTGCACTTTTCCGAATAACGGAAGATCTCCGCCTTTCGAGTTAAAATGGTTGGCCACGACAATTACGCTTTCCCCCTGGAATTCGAACTGGGCCGCCAGTGCTTTGCGGCTATCTTCAAATGCTTCATTTGTTGGATCAATGCGTCCCGGGTTTAGCGTCAATTTGCCATTTTCAAAATCAACTGCATCAGTTGCAGAGCCCTTATCACCTTCGGATAATGTTACCCTTTCAGCGTTATAAAGGAAGCCCACACGGATGTTTCCTCCCGGCTGGCCGCCATCCTGTTTATCTTCTGGAGCGATGTCAGTATATGTGTAAGCTGGACCGCCCAGTTCTTTTATTTTTTCAATTAATAATGCTGCACTTAGATCTGCTTCTGTTGTGCCGCTATCCGTTGGCCCGTCATTATCCTGAACCTCTGTCAGACCAATGATATCCGGCTGCTTCATATTATCAACAATAGCTTCTGCTAATCTCGTAACCTTTTCAGCATCCGTTTTGGTTGAGAAGTTTTCAACATTATAAGATGCGATGGTTAATTGATCCTCTTCAGGAATAAGACTTGTTTCCTCTCTTACTGCAGGGCCTTCTACAAATTCTGGCAATGAGTCTGCATCACTTAACACTTTATAGTTGCTGAAGCCGTAGCTGACAACCCCCTGGACACTGCCGTTGAAGCTGTCGCCCATTTTAGCTACAAAATTTTCATCATTAATATCAATAGTGATCCTCTCAGGGTTAAAATCATTTTCCGAGATGCGAAGGCCGCCTGCTGTTGTGTTTGTTTCCACATCTTCCGGAACGACTATAAGCTCACCGTATTTTTGCGGTGCCACCACTTTAGGGTTGTCCACTTGAACAAGCATGCCTTCCAGGCTTTCATAAAAATCAATGCCGTCCTGCTCCGGATCAAACTCCCCAAAGCTGTCATCATCGATCACTTCAGTTGGCAGGTTCTCATTATTCAGAGTGACTGGAGCAGGAAGCTCCTGGCCTGAAGCAATTTTATTAATTGCTGAAGCATTAATTTCGGTGACTGGCAAATCTGTCTCCAGTTTTTCAGCATATCCGTCAAGCACCCATTCTTTCACCTGGCCAGAAACGGATACCACATCTCCAACAGATACACCATGTCCCTTTTTATAAACCAGGATTCCTTCAGAAGTTCTCTCATCATCGTCAGGCTGCTGATCCTGCATGTAGAAATTGCTGCTGTCTACCACCTTGGTGACAATTCCTTCAACGTCTGAAACCTGCTGGTTGGCATATTGGGAATAGTGTCCCACACCCTGGATATCATGAATGTGCAAACCTTCAAGCCCAATCATGTATTGAAATACAGACACCTTGCTGTCAGTTAAGCCTTCTTTTACAGCTATGGCTTTAATAGTTGTCTCATCATTAATGACGATTGGATTAGAATATACTTCGCTTTCAGCCGTTGGCTCTGACCCATCAACTGTATAATGGATTGCAGCGCCATCAGTGGAGGTTGATAGTTCAACTGCCGTTCCAGCTTTAACTGGTCCTGCTTCAGGGGAAGCTGTAACCGCTGATACCTGAGGTGTACCCGTATCTTCTGCAAACGTGTAAGCAGTTGGGCTTTTTAAACCTGGAACTGTAAAGTATGCTTCAAGTGAGCCTGTAATTTGTACTTTCTTCCCAAGGTTCTCCGGGTTATCTGCTAAATTCAGCTCTGCCCTTATAGAATTATTCGGCAATTGAACCGGAAGTATTTTACTTGGGTCTGTTTCACTTGCGGAATCTGCAATTGCCAAATTTGTTTCAACCGCGAATGGAGCATTATGTGTATATTTCGGGCCATTTGCTGTCGTTCCTACAATATATCCTTCAACTGTCGCTGTACCGTTATTATTGGCTATTGCTTCTGCCACAGACTTCACTTCTTCTGCACCAGCCGTGGCAAAAGGACTGAATAGACTAAGAATCAAAGCAAAAACACTAATAAAGCTCAGTAACTTTATGCGCTGCTTACCAATCATGTAATCCTCTCCTATTTCCTTATTTTAAACGTTTACATAAGACTACCATTCTAGTAAATCACTCATCTTTTAGGCATACAATCTGATATTTGTAAAAATTGAGTAAATAAGTAAAAACGGGTAAATTATCACGCTCTCCAATCAGGAAAAAAGACCTTTAAAAGAACAGATCACCACTCTATATGTACTATGTGTATAGAGTTTTTCCAGACAAATCATAATAAAAGAAATTTTAAGGTGGGAATTGAAAAAATTGGATAATGATAGTCCCCTTTTACTATTAGCATTACGAGTTCCGAAATACTTGAAAACTGAAGGAGCCTATTGCAGGATTTCAATTCTATTTGCAAACATGGTGTTCTAACTGCAGTTTTCTTCATCTATTTGCATCATATACAACTCAACAACATCACCCAAACAAAAAAGAAAACTTGCATCTCACATAGCTATCTAAAAATAGCTAAAACCTTGCCGCAGATAAACAGCAAGGTTTCAATTTCTTATTTTGGGGCTTAACCTATAACTTAAATACCTTCACCATATCATTAAGCCCATCAGCAAGTTCAGACAGTCGTTTCGAACTTCCTGTCACTTCTTCCATAGAGCTGTTCGTTTGCTGGATGGATGCTGCAATCTGCTCAATACCAGCAGCAGATTCCTCTGATATGGCTGCTATGTCTTCGATTGATTGGCTGACCTTCGTGCTGTTTTCAGTAATTTGCGAGAGCTGCTGTGTAACTGCCTGCAGACGGTTGACCATATCTGTAACTGCCCCATTAATTTGATGGAAGGTTCCTTCTGTCACTCTCATTTGTTCTGTTCCTTTTGTGACCTCTCCGTATCCGTTTTGAAGTGATATGACAACATCATTGGATTCATCTTTTATCCCGGTTACGATCATTGTAATATCTGAGACAGAATGCGATACTTGCTCAGCCAGTTTACGCACTTCTTCCGCTACGACAGAGAATCCCTTGCCGTGTTCTCCGGCCCGTGCAGCCTCAATGGCCGCATTTAACGCTAGAAGGTTGGTTTGATCTGCAATTTCCTTAATGACGGAGATGAGCTTGGCGATTTCCTGTGACTGTTTATCAAGACCCTGGACTTTTTCAACTGCTCTCTTAACAATTTGATCAATCGTATTCATTTGCTGTATGGAGGTGGTCATTGCCTTGTTTCCTTCTGATGTTAAACACAAGACTTCTTCTGACAGGTTTGAAACCTGTCCGCTGTTTTCATTGGCTGTTCTTATGTACTCGACAAATTCATTCATGGCCTCGGATAAATCTGAAGCTGAACTCGCCTGCGTCTCAGAACCGGATGATAATTCCTGCATTGTAGAGGCTACCTGGCTCGTTCCCTCTGTCACCTCGTTTGAAGACTGATTCAACCCTTCGCTGTGGCTGCTTACTTCGTCGGAATCATTTACAACATCTTGAATGACCTTTCTGAGATTTGCTGCCATGCCATTAACACCCGTGCTTAATTGGCCGATTTCATCCTTTGCTGGAATAGCAAGGTCTTCAGCAGAGAGATCATTATTAGCGATTCTTTTGACATGTGCTGAAATCGCTTCAATATGTTTAGACACCCGATTACTGAATATATAAGCGATAATACCAGCCGCCAGCAATAAAATGCCAATAATAATGAGTTGGTTTCTTACATTTATAATCATTTCCTGTTTATAATACTGCTCTGTTTCAGCTACTATGGAATCTATATCATCCAAATAGTTTCCTGTACTGACTACATAGTCCCAGGGCTCAAACAGTTTGGAGTAAACACGCTTTTTTACCAGTCCCTCTGTTCCCGGCTTTTCCCACATATACTCGGAAAATCCATCGTTATCAGCTGCTGAAAGGATATTTTTTATTAAATAGGTGCCGTCGGGGTCCTGGATTTCCAGCCGGTTTGATCCTTCAGCATCTGGTGTAATAGGATGTGCTACAAGATTGCCCTCCGTATCATCAATCCAAAAATAACCCGATTCTCCATACCTGAGTTCTTTTATTAGCTCTCCACCAAGTGATTTCGCTTCAGCTTCTGATAATTCACCTGATTGATATTTTTCATACGCATAATTCAAAAGCGAATAAGCAGATTCCACCTGGCTTCTGACATTGGCATCATAATCCTTAATCAAATTTTCTTTGAAGTTCTTTAACTGGATGCTGTTGCTATTAATGGCAGCGATGATATTATACGAGCTGACCGTACCTGCCAATATCACAAAAATCGCCAAGAATACCAGCAATAGCTTGTGTTTAAATTTCCTCACTTTCTGTCTGTCCCCTTTTCTTCTGTTTTATAACGAATATCAATAATATGCTCCTCTTAGTATATCGACTCATTCACGCTTTAAATTAATAAAATGAAAAAAAAATATACATTCTGCCAGCTCCTGGAGCACTTTTATTATGAGAGTGCTCTGTAGAAAGCCGTTGCTAAACAAGAATCTGTTAGTAAGAAAAGCAGCAACCAGAAAGATAGGAGCCGCACATCGGGAAATTGAGAATGAAGAGAGAATTAATATAGAAGAAAAATCCATAGAAGTTACAACAGAAGACCCAAAAGAATAGTTGAAAGACATTCCCTTCCGTAATCATTCCTGCCTGCTTTCTATTTCCATATGGCTACTCCACTTCCGTTTCTATCCTCAATATTTTTCAGCCGTCAAATAAATATGTATTTTTTTACAACTTTCCTTCAAACCATTTAAACGCTGACGATATAAGTAAAAATAACTATGATTATTTTCCTGGTTGCATATTTTTATATAGTCCTATAGATTCCGTTTTTCCTCTAACCATCAAAAAATAATAAGACTTAAAGGAGCATAACTATGATCAGGAGCCTATACTTAACTTTAGTACCGCTTGTTTTATTGCTTACTATTCTCAGCATCCCATTATCAGCATCTTCAGCTGCCTTAACCGTCACTCCTGAGCAATTCGGTGCCAATGGGTTCGATTCCAGGCCAGATACAGAGGCTATGAGAAAAGCTTTTAACAGCGGAGCTGATACTGTAATTTTAAAAGAAGGCAGCAAGTACATCATAGACAAGAGAATAACCATTAATCAAAGCATTAAGATTGTCTCGGGAAAAAGAAAAGCCTCCATAATCCAGCATTCAGATAAGCAAGGAATCATATATTTTAAGAATACCTCCGCTGTTAATACCAAAGCGGCACAAAAAATAGTAAAGGGTTCATCCTACATAAGTGTCCAGGATTCGAAAGGAATTAAGCAAGGAGATATCATTGAACTTAAATCCAGCAAGCTATGGAAGTGGGATAACCGAAACACTTTGACAAAGGGTGAAATTCATACAGTTAAGAGTGTTAAAGGGAATAAAGTTTATTTAAGTACCAAAACAGATGATGCATATAATGCAGGTAAAGATGAAGCCGTACAGGTGCGCACCTACTCTCCAAGGAATATTGTTCTGGAGAATGTGGATTTTGTGTATCCTAAGCCATCTAATACAACTGCTATCATTATAGATCCAAGTAAAAGTTCCAGCTTTCAAAATATCTCTATTAAGAATTCCAAGCTTATAGGCTTAAAGCTGATTAAAAATGTGAATGCAAAAGTGGACGGATCTTACTTTAATCTTGGAACAACGAAAGATATCAATACAGGGTATGGGATTCAGGATTATGGCGGAATTAAGACAAAAATAATTAAATCCACCTTTGATCGAGTAAGAAGAGGTGTGGATTTTTCAGGGGATATCCCTTCCCGATATGGTCTGGTGGAGTCCAGCAAAGCATTTGGGCCTCCTAAGGGCTCTCTTGCTTCGGGAAACAGCGGCTTCGGAACCCATTCAACAGCTGAGAATATTGTATTTAAAAATAACTACGTGAAGAACTTTGACTATCATTTTGTCAGCCGGGGAGATAAGATTACTTTTAAAAACAATACCGGAACCGGAATCACGAAGGCATTCATGCATACAAATTATGGAGATAATATTACTGTTGCCAATAATACTTATATCAGTGAGAACAAGAGCAAACTGGAATATTTTATATTAAGAAGCACCAGTTTTAAAGGCTCTATCAAACACTACGGCAATAAAGGATTATATCAAACTTATATAAGATGATTACAAACTCACCCCGAATGCAAAGTTCGGGGTTTTTTTATGGAATTGATATAAACTAGGTTTGTAAGGCCCATAAAGCGGGAAGAAGACAAAAGCTGACTTGCAAGGGAGGATATATGTTGAAAAGTACAGCAAAAAAAACACTTGGCCTCCTTGTTCTCCTTATTATTGTCCTGCTGATTATTTTCAATCAAGCACCATCTCCGGATGTCATAACCCCTGAGGAGTTCGGAGCTGACGGATTTGATCAAAAACCGGATACTGCTGCACTGCAAAAGGCTCTGGATACCGGTGCTGATACCATTAAGTTAAAAGAAGGCGCCACCTATTATATTGATCAAACACTGACAGCACGAAAAAGCATAAAAATCCGTTCCGGGAAAGAGAAAGCAAATATTATTCAGCTGTCAGAAAGCGAAAAGGTTTTTGTTTTCAAGAATAGAGCCAAGTCAATTACCAAAGCTGCAGAGGATGTCACCAAAGGGAATTTGTCCATTGTGGCCGAGTCTGCTGCAGATGCTCATCCAGGCGATATTATTGAGCTTAAATCCGACAAGCTTTGGCATTGGGATCATCGGAACAGTCTTACAAAGGGTGAGATACATACGGTAAAAAGTGTTTCAGGAAAAACGATCTTTCTTTCTTCTAAAACAAACGATAGCTATTCAATCAGCAAGAATGAAAAAGTAACCATTAAGCTTTACTCCCCTAAAACCATTCATATGGAAAATATCCGGTTCTCTTACAGCAAGCCTGCCAAGAACACCGCTATTGTAATTGAACCTGCAATAGATTCAACCTTTAAGAATTTAAATATCAGCAAGGCTAAGCAAACTGGAATTAAACTTATTAAGAATATAAATGCCAGAGTGGAAAAGTCCTTTTTCAGCCTTCATACAGATAGGGAAATTGCCATGGGCTATGGCTTCCAGGATTATGGCGGCAGGGGCACCTCCATTTCAAATTCTACTTTTGAAAAGGTGCGCAGAGGTGTTGATTTCTCGGGTGATATCCCTTCCCGGTTTGGCAGAGCAGAGAACAACAGAGCCTACGGTCCTGAAAAAGGGACGCTTGCGGCAGGAAACAGCGGTTTTGGAACGCATTCAACTGCGGAGTATATCACATTTGAAAGCAACTACGCAGAGAATTTTGACTACCACTTTGTTAGCAGGGGAAACCATATTACATTTAAGAAAAACTCGGGAACAGGAAATGCCAGAGCATTTCTGCATGTAACACACGGCAATAACGTAACTCTTGAGAACAACTCTTATACCAGCACAGAAGGCAGCAGGCTGGAATACTTTATTCTAAAGGGAACCCAGTTTGACGGGAACATTATTCAGGATGGAAATACAGGAGCCTATCAGGTGTTTGAAAGATAACAAAAGGAGGGGACTTCCCCTCCTTTTTACTTTAAACTCATCCTTTGCCTGAAAAACATCTCAGATTTATAGGCCTTTTTCTCCTCTTCTTCCAGCTCATTGTACCAGGAAATATACTCCTTATACTTTCCGATTACTTCCCTGCTTTCACCAAATTCTTTTACCTCTCCAAAATGAAGCCATAGGACACGGTCAGCAAGGGAGCCAATTTGTGAGAGTGAGTGGCTGATAAAAAAAATAGTTTTTCCGGAGTCTTTAAATTCATTTATTTTTTCCAGGCATTTTTTATAGAATGTCTCATCTCCAACAGAAAGAGCCTCATCTACTACCAGAATGTCCGGATTGGCATGTACCGAAATGGCAAATCCCAGCCGTGCCTTCATTCCGCTGGAGTATTTTTTAACAGGCTGCTGAATGAATTCCCCTATATCTGCAAATTCTGCTATTGCAGGCGTAAGTCTTTTGATCTCCGCCTTCTTCAGTCCAAGCATTAGGCCCTTCAATTCAATATTTTCCAGGCCGGTAAGCTGATTATTCAACCCTGCAGATATGGCAATTAAACTGGTTTCGCCATTCACCTGGATACTCCCTGACGTTGGGGCTGTTACTTGAGCCAGGAGGCTGGACAGAGTGGACTTTCCGGAACCATTCACGCCGATCACACCAATCGTTTCCCCTTCGTATACTTCAAAGGATACCTTGTTTAACGCCAAAAAGCTTCGGTTCTTTTTGCTCCATAAAATCAGATCCTTTATTTTTTCCGAATTGGATTTAAATAATTGGTACTCCTTGGCTACATTCCGAAATACTATTTTGGGTCTTCTCATGCTCTCCCTCCCTTTATAAATAATCTACAAACCGATTCCTGAACTTCATATGAAGAATAGAGCCAATAAATAAAATGAAAAGTGTAACTGCCCAAAAGTAGATGGTATATGGCAAATCCTCATGGAACCATCCCCTGCCTAAAAATGTATCCCTGAAGCCTTCAATAAGGTAAAAAAGCGGATTTAATTTTAAGATATCAAGCCACGGATAGGGAAGGCTGCTGACATCCCAAAGGATGGGAAGAACAAATATCATCATTCTCATCAGCGATTGAATCAGGCTCTGAAAATCTCTGAAAATAGCTGATATGGTCGAAAAAAGCAAAGTGATGGAGAACAGGAAAATAAATAGACCAGCGAGGTAGTACGGCAGCTGAAGCAGATAGTACCCCGGATTGATGCCATAAAAAACCAGCAGGCCCCCTAATAAAATGAGCAATACGATGAAATTAAAACCATTTGTCGCAATCGCAACAGAAGGCATTATACTGATGGGAAATTTCATTTTGGATACAAGATTGATTTTGGAAAAAATGCTGTTTGAACCCTGTATAATAGCAGGACTAATAAAAAGCCATGGGATAAGCCCAAGAATCAGCCATATAAAAAATGGCACATCTCCCACAGCCTCTCCTCCTCTAATTCCTAGACCAAACACAAGCCAGTAAACAAAAATACGGGTAGCAGGATTCAGTATCTGCCAGACAACGCCCAAATAATGCAGCTGATAGGAGCTTTTTATTTCAAATTGTGCCAGCCTCATAATTAGATGGATATTTACGGCCTGCTCTTTTATAATCTGAAAAACAGCTCTCACACTAACGCCCTCAATTCTTTGGATTACCTTTTCTAAAGGAAACAGAGGATGGCCAGGAATGCAGGCCATCCGCTTCAGGTTACATCATAATTTTTTCTTTCTTATAATTAAACAAGTTGCCGAAGTGTATATATTGGATATCCTCTGTCCCGTTTTGGACAACTTTCTTTGTATCAAATATTCTTTTGTCTGCCATTTTAGCCATTTTACTGTAATCCGGCTCTTTAAACTCATTATGATCAGTTAATATTACAGCAAGGCTTGAATTCATGACTGCTTCCTCAAAGTCCTCCGTAACCCAATCCATTTTAACATGAGGATCATATGAACGTATTTCATAGTTTCCTTGTTTTAATAGAAGTTCCCTGATTTCCATCGCCGGACTCTCCCGGATATCATCTACATTACCTTTATAGGTCAATCCCATCAAAGTGATAATGTTCCCGCTGGCCCCTTCCATCAGGCTGTTGATATTTTCGACCACATAATGAGGCATTGACGTATTAATAGTTCGAGATAAATCTATCAATTTTGCCTTATCCGGCGCTTTCGAGACAATGAAGTAAGGATCCACTGCCAGACAATGGCCTCCTACCCCCGGACCTGGGGTGTGCAGGTTGACACGGGGATGCTTGTTAGCCATTTCAATGACCTCAATTGCATTCACTTCCAGGTCATTGCATACCTTTGTTAATTCATTCGCGAGCGCAATGTTCACATCCCTGAAGGTGTTTTCCATCAGCTTAGACATTTCAGCGGTCTTAGCAGTCGTCTTAATGATTTCCCCTTTAACAAAGGTGCTGTATACCATTGCTCCAGCCTCTGTACATTCAGGAGTAATTCCGCCGACAATTCGGTTATTATAGATTAGCTCATGCAGTATTTGACCCGGAAGAACGCGTTCAGGGCAATGCACTAAAAAGATATCTTTGCCTGCTGTATATCCTGCCTTTTCTACCAAAGGCAGAATATAATCATCCATACTTCTCGGAGCAATAGTAGATTCCACAATAATCACATTTCCCTTTTTTAAATAAGGGATGATCGAGCTGACAGCACTAAGAACATACGATAAATCGCAGGACTTGTATTCGTCATCATGATTAGGTGTTGGTACGGAGATGATGAACGCATCTGCACTCTCAGGTGACAATGATGCTTTAAACGTTCCTCTCTCTATCACTTCACTCAGGGCTTCCTGCAATCCGGGTTCTTCAATATGGATGCTGCCTGAATTAAGAATTTCAACTACGTCTGCTTTTACATCCACTCCTGTAACCTCTACACCGTGCTTCGCAAACATTATGGAAGTTGGCAATCCGATATATCCTAAACCTATTGTACAAATTTTCATAGTACCACTCCTGCTCTCATAATTTGACTAACTTTATCCTGCAAAAAATTAGGATAGTGCTGGGCAAGTTCCTTATGCGTATCGTATTCACCTAAGTCTAATTCAATATTGTCATAGCCTCGCAGCTTCAGAAATTGATAAAATGGTTCAACATGATCTTTATAATGCGGCTCACCTTTCCCTACGTGAATTAAAATACGGGGATTGGCTGAACTCGTTTGGAGCTTGGCAGATATTAACCCTGTCAATATCCCATTCGCCCATGCCTTATCTTCCTCTGACAGCCCCCCTGTTATATATTGAAAGACAGGTGTGCTGACAGATTCTAAATTCTTTAAATTTTTTCCTAGGTAATGCCCCAAATATATTTGAGGCCCTCCGGCAATGGCAAATCCGTACTCACCTAAAAAGGAGTGATAAATAGAAGCAAAGCCTCCTTTACTTGAACCGGCACAAATGATATTTTTTTTATCCAAATGATTATAATGACGCACTCTCTCTATTAACACATTCACTTTTTCCGCTATAGAAAAAGATTTCGATTCGCCCAGGTAATAAGTCGCACCTGTCGGATCCGGACCATAGTCATCTTTTATAAAAAGCTTTGATGCCGGGAACTCATCCAGGGTTTTCATATAATTGTAGCCAGGGACCTTGGCCATTGCTTGAAAGACGACGATTAAATACGGTGATTCCCTTTGATGGTGGTAAATATATTTAAGGCCTTCTTCTGAAGTCATTTCCAGCGGGAGGTTCATGTATTTGGAGGTATCCGTCCATCTTCCCTCAGACATAACATGATATTTGTATTTGTAATTGAGATGGCCTCCAAGCTCCTCACTGGCAATTGTCAGCTTCTCTCCAGGTTCCATAACCTTCAGCATGGCAAACTCTTTTTTACGAAAGTCTTTAAGGACAAATCTGATTTCCTGATCGATATCCAATTCTTCATAAGGATTAAATTTAAAGACGTCTTTTTCAATCAAGTGAGCAATCCCTCTCTTATACTGGAATTTTTTCTTGCCGCCTGGACATATTCCATCTCATTTTCTGCAGCAGCTTTCATTAGACGGCTATTAAAATGCTTTTGTGAACGATAGTATTTATCATTGATGAAAATATGTTCATGGAAATCAGTAAGCTCTATCTCAATGCAATAGTTCCTCCACCTTACGCTAATGTTTGTACCATCCCATTCCACATCTGCAGCATCATGCTTTTTCAGGGAAGTCCCTAGAGATATTTGGAAGACATTGTTAACGGCCATCCCTTCCGTCTTAAAGGTAATTAGCGTATTTGGGACGAATTCACCATATTTCGGGGAAACCCACCCTTTTAATGGACCGGTTTTCCCCCTAGCTGTTTCAGATTCAGAGTTGGCTGAACTGGTATAGATTTGCCTTAAGCTTATGACTTCTTCATTTTCCAAACACCCATAAAAGGTTTCATTGTATTGTTCACACTCAAGATCGCTGTGCAGATTGAAAAAGGTCTCAAATTTGTGTTCTTTGTATCCCTTCAACTGGTCAAAGATTAAGATAACATCCGGTTTTAAATAAAGATAAAACCGCCTGTGATTAATATTTTTATAGAGTGCATGCATCCCGGATACATAAGCGATATTTTTTGTCAGCATGGCAGATAGAAGCCCGCTTTTCCCTTTATTTCGATTGGGGATATCCACTGCCTTACCATCAGCCATTACACTATTATGAGCATACGGGGAGACAACATATTTCCTCTCCTCAGAAGTGTAGTTATAATTGAACTTTCCGCCTTCGGTAATGACCTCTCTTCCCTTGGCAAAAAGCACGAATGATAAGTCATCATGATGCTTATGGACTCTGGAATGAAAGCCGCTGTATGTAATAAACTGAATGGCATCTTCGGACCAGTCCCATTTATTTCTTAATGCCGCAAAGCCGCCATCAAAAAATACAGAATCGACTGGAAGCGGTCTTTTGGTCAATGCATCTTTTTCGTCCGGGTGTTTCATTAAATTTTCCAAAAGTTCTTTTGTTCTATCACTCCAGCTCTTTAAGACAAACGGGGAAACCGCAGAATTTTCGCTGTCCCCAATGGAAGGAATCCTCCAATCCGGCCGGGTTGTGCAAATCAAAAACACGAAAGCATTGTTTAACCTTTCCGCCAGCTTTTCAGCGCCCTGATATCCAACCCGCTGCAGATAACTTAAAAAGCTGTAAAGCGTTTTGAGCAATGAATATACATATTGCGGTGAATGCTCCAAGTAGCTGCCGTCTTCTGCAAACAAATAAGTGATTTGCCTCCAAAACCGGCGGATTGATTTCTCTTCCCAAATCGAACTTTGCTCCATATGGGAAAATTGTTTTGCTGCGGTATACAGTGCGATATCCTGCTCAAGTCCATGGTTATGTTCAGGCATATAAAACTCATCATCCATCAGCTTTTCAGCATGCTTTTCTACAATAAGCTCAAATTGACTCGCCTCATTTTCATTCGCTAGAGAACTATTGCTCCATACTGAGAAAAACCTGCAGATATTTGCCAGCCTATATGCAGTTGAATGGTCATGCCAGCCCATTTCTGATGGTGACACCGGATAATTTACCTCAAACCAGTTGAGGATCAGCTTTTCAGCCATTTTCAGGTACCTGACATCTCCTTCCACTGCATATCCATCTAATAAATGTGACACAGAGACAAGGGAATGATGCTGAAAGCGCCACGAACGTTCCGGTCCAGCAAATGACCAGATATCTGCAAAATCCGCCGCAACCGGACCATATCGCTCACTTGTAAACCATTCATTGCGGAAATAGCCTTCGCAGCGTTTCAGCAGCATCTCTTTAGAATGTATTCTGGGAATAAATCTAATCGGTTCTATACTCTCCATCACGGCCACCTCCTTTGCTTACTTGCCCGGGATTCCCATAACCCTTGCTCCCCGTGCTTTGAATAATTCAATACTATTTGTTTCCATTAACTCAAGGGCCACTCGGGAAGATAAGGAAGAAAATAACTCCCTTTTAAATAATCCCCTTAGTGGCCTTATGGAAGGAACCTGTCCATAAAAAAGCTCCTGGCTGTCATGTTCCCCAATTATCTCCCATGGTGCATAGCTGGAGGTTAGGGCGAGATGTGAAAGAAAATCTTCAGTATGGTTTTCATAAGGGGATAATAAGGCAATATAATCAAACTCTTTTTCTTCCATCAGCAGGTTCTGATATTTACGTAAATATTCTTTTAAATCCCATGCCTCAATAGATGGATTATCAATATAGATGGATTTATGAGTGTCATTCTCTAGCAATAGGACCAGGCGCTTATTTTTCCATTTTTGTTTTGTAAAGCTTTCAACTATTGAAGCAGCTTCACTTTCATTCCCGGCCCTCGCATACACCAATATTTCCAGGTCTCTTCTGCTGAAGGGGAGATTTAAGGAAAGGGAAATTTTCTCAAGGCGGTCCAGATATGTGTGGCTGGCCAGCACCCGGTTAATGCCCTCCCGCGCAATTCTCCTGTATTCCTGTTCATCTTCAAACAGTATACGAAATGCTTCTGCAATCTCCGCTTCATCCTCTGACACGCAAACAAGATCGCCGAACAATGCTTTTACACCATCAGAATGAGTGCTTATTATTGGCGTTCCTGATGCCAGTCCTTCATAGACACGCCTTGCAAACATCGTAGGGGAATGCTGCACTGTATTCACATTAATCATGACTTTATAGCCCTTATAGGATTTGTCGATTTCATAGTATTTCAAAGAGCCTTTGATATAGGGCTGCAAATGATCAGGAAAGCGATTATTCTTCAAAAGCCCCTGCTGGACTTTATCATAATTGCGGTCATAAATCGCCAGTCCATACGGAATGGCTTCTTTAAAGATCCGGAGCATACTTTCGGACCTTTCGACATGCTTGGCATAAAAAGACCCTGCAAAGCTCGCAGCATTTTCCCTTGGCCCGATTGTCAGCGGATTATGGATCTTAGGCTGTGCAGCAAAAGGCAGGCAGTCCACGCGGTCATGTCCGCAAGCATCCTTATAAGACTGGACGCTGTTTGCATCGGTTGTAAATATGTAATCAAATAGCTCGGCTGTTTTTATAAAGTGATTAAAGTGGACAGGATCCTCTTTATTCCAGAAAACGGTCGGTACCCCGTGTTCATTGCACCAGTTGATCAATTCCTTCAAATCCTCAACCGCTTCTTCACTGGTAAACTGGACTTTCTTTGTCCAGGCTCCGCCATTTCCACGCCAGGCCGATTCGACCATCAGCAAGTCGGGGACATTGGCTGACAGCACATGTTTCCAATTACCAGGAGTAAAGGAAATCAACTCACATTCATTGGCGAAACATTCCGTTGTGAACTCATCAAATATTACAGCCATTTTGATCTGTTCTAAATCTTTTTTGGGAACCAGCCCAAAATTCTCAACCTCTTTTGGTTTCACCCAGACCATATCTCCGCCTGTTTGCTCTTCCTCGAATTGCTTAATAGTAAAACGGCTGAATGTAATTTTATTTGGACCGGATAACTTACAGGCAATCCGGCATTTTGTGATGCCGCTCTTGAATTTAATGATATTTTTCTCATTTAATTGCAGAGGGATGATATCCTTTTTTTCGTCATCCGAATAGGTAACAAGGATGGGAACTGCCAGGCCGCTTCCAGCTTTATCAGCATCGATTTCCAATTCATAATAGCTATTTTCTGTAATTGTAAAGGTGCTTGATTCCGGCACGAGCTTAAAGCTGATATTTTTGATTCCGTATGACACATACTTTGTCTGGCTGGATTCCCGGTCGGAAATTAAAGTGAGCTTATTGCCATCATTGATAAACTCCGATTTTGAAGGAGGAGGAGCAAACCAGCTGTTTTTATCAAGTGAAACCTCTGTAACTGCCAGTGGAACCTTTGGTTTCTCCTGAAGATGGATGGAACAGCCTGCAATGGTTCCGGCCCCTTTCACTCTTAGAAAAAACCGGATATCTGCAGTCTGATCAGAAAGCTTAATTTTCTTCAGCCTATTTTCCTGAATACATTTGACATCAATCGGCTGTTCGTGATCATATCCGACAATAATCAATTCTTTTTCCAGTCTTCCTGCTGTTTGGGTTTGAAAGAAGACCTCATAGCAGCTTTCTGCATTTATGGATTGGTGGTGCTGTGTCTCAGGGCATCTCTCAGATGGCTGATGGCCGTTGCCCAAGGAAAGAGCAGCGTATCTTTGCTCAGGCAAATGAATCACCATTTCCTGTTCATTCTTTGAGATGTACTTTTCATCAATAGGAGCTGCAAAGATTTCACTGCCGGAAAAATGGAGTTTCTTTCCAAGATCATACTCAGGAAAGCTGACAAAGCGATCTTGGTCTGCCTCTATCTGCTCTTCTGCCATAAAAGGAATTACAATATCGCCAATTCTCAACTCCTTAATATCCAGGCTTCCGCTTCCTTTAATTTTTAGAGCAATTCTTACGCTTTCGCCGTTATCAATCCTGATCTGACCTGCTGATCCCAAGGAAATTTTCTTCATGTTCGTTTTCCGGCTGTTTTGATATCCGATCAAATATAAAGCAGCAGTTAAGCTTCCCGTTGCTTCTCCCAGGAAGTGAATGTTATGTTCCCCATTTTCCAGCTGGACCAAAGGAAATTGTGGGGGTCTGGAAAAGTCGACATTGTTTTCACGGTAAGAAAAGTAGAGATGCTGTGAATCAGGGATTTCGGCAAATAGGCCCCCCGGGATTTTTTCCAATGTTGTTTGGCTTTGCGCCCGATACCACCATTCACTATTCGAAAGTTTTTTGAGTTTTACGGGATGCGGAGCCTCCAGACTGTCCAGCTCAAATTGAAGCTTCTTTTTACGGTCAGCAATCCGGGCAAGCTGTTTTTCTATTAATTGGATGTCCATTTAAACACTCCTCTCGGCTGAGTGATTGGCAGACTGTTTATGGCTGTTCGCCTTGATTTTGTTTTTGAAGCTCCAATACCTTACCGTTACCTTTCCCAGCTTCGAGTTTTTAATGGCTTTATATCTCTTATTCAGATATTCATATTTAGCTCTCTCTTCCAGAAGCTGTTTGATGGTTTGTTCACATTGCTGGAGCTCAAATAACACTTCTTCTTTTGCCTTTGCCATATCAATTTGATAGTTTTCCTGCAGAAAAGCTATTTCACCTGATAGTTGTTCATTCTCATGAAGTGCTTTTTGAAGAACCTCTTCATTTCTTTGCTTCTCTTTCAGGGCTTTGCTATATTCTTCATTCAGTGCACTAACATCCGCTTCATATTTCCGCTGTATTTCAGCTAACTTTGCCTTTTCAGCGTGAAGCTTTTCCTGTATGGACTGGTTAGCCTCTTTAATGGCGAGCACTTCATTATTTTTTAATTTCGTCTGTTCTTCTTCTTTCCTGACTGCCTGCTCAACCTTTTCCCGCAGCCGCCTTTGTTCTTCTATGCTCTGCTGAACCGCATTTCCTATCGAACTGTACATCTCTTTCTCCGAATTAGAGGCAAGCTCCATTTGAGTGCGCAAAAAGTCCTGAAGGGTATGAAATCCATGCTTGTTCTCACGGAGTGTTTCTTCCAGGTTTCCTGACAAGCCGGAAACCATTTGATTTGAACGTCTCAGCTCTTCAAGCGCATGATCCAGCTTCTTCGTTATTTCACTTTGCTTTTTCTTCATTTTGACTTCAAATTTACTTTTCGCGTCGCTGACGGAAGTTAACTTATTTTCAATTTCAGCTGAAATCACCCTGCTTTCAGAATGAAGCGATTCAACGATATGTCTGGCGAGGGCTTCCCCATTCTCACGATTTTTCTTTATTTCTTCAGTTATTGCAGAGACTTGATGCTTGAAGTTGTGTTTCATTTCATTTATTAATCGGGATGGTTCAGCACCCTTTTCGCTTAGATCTGCAAGCAATCGAATTTGTTTTTCCAGCTGTTCATTCATTATTTCAATCTGACGTTTTTTTTCTTCAGCCTGTTCCTTTAAATCCGCAATCCGTTCATCCTTAGCCTGGATATGCTTCTCGTATTCTTCATCCCGCTTTTCGCTCCATGCTTGCTGCTCTCTTAATTGCCTTTCCAAAGAGGATATTTTCACCTTCAAAAGCTCATTTTCATTCCCTGCCTTTTCTCCATGAACTTGCATACTCTCCAGTTCTTGTCTCAAGCCCTCATTTTGCTCCCTTAATTTATGAATCTGCTGTTTCTGCTTAACAGCCTGATTCGTTAATTCACGCTCGATTTTGTAAAAGGCTTCCTCTGTCCTCTCGGCTAATTCCATGGAAACTTGAAGATCCTCTATCGTTCTTGTTTTCTTTAATTTCCTTCCCGTAAAGCCAATCCATTTTCCGAGAAAGCTAATATTTGTTATATCAAAGAACGGATACAGGTCCCTGTATATCTCCAATGTATATAAGGTTCTTTTATGATCTGGATAATCGTTAATCCCAAATGGTACAGTAATGATAATCCTTCCCTCCGGCTTCAAGAGGGAGTATGCCTTCTCCACAAATGAATGGGAATCATAAAGATGTTCAAGAACTTCTGTTATGAGTACGCAGTCATAGGAATGTTGCAAATCTTCATGAAGAAAGTCTCCATTGATGAAAGATACATTCTTAAGGACTATTTCACTCTCACGCTGCAGCAGCTTAATTGCATAATGGATAGACTCCTTCGAAATATCTACACCTGTTACATGTCTTCCTTCCCTGCCCAGCAGAATTGGAATCAGTCCCTGGCTGCAGCCAATATCCAGGACATTGTTTCCCTTCACATTTTTCATAATCCACTGCACACGATTTCGCGTCTTTTGGGCCATCAAGGGGCCTAAGTCTCCAAAAAAGGCTTCCGCTATCTTATCCAAATTCTTTTCCATCCCAACCCCTCCTTGACTTGCATTAACTTTTGATACACATTTAGAAATTGTATTTTCTCCCGATCCCAGTTATATTTTTCACGTGCTTTTAAAGCATTCAAGCTATATGCATTACGCAGATTTTCATCAGCCAGCAGTCGATTCACAGCCTTCGCTATCTCTTCAGGCCGGTGCGAGTCAATGCATATTCCTATCTGTTCATTCTCTATTACTCTCTTAATTTCAGGAAAACGGCAGGCTATTACGGGAATCCCGCTCATCATATACTCAAACAGCTTGTTGGATGAAGCTGAGTAATGATTAAAGCAGACGTTATTCAACACCTGGAATCCCAGGTATGCCTGCTGTGTATATTGCGGAAGCACGGCAAGAGGCACTTTGGAAAGAAACTTGATTCTGTCAGTCAGGTTTCTTTTCTTTACCTCATCCTGCAATTCTGTTTTTATTTTTCCGTCCCCAATGAAGACGAGAACACCTTCTTTAAATTTCGCAGATGCTTCAATGAGCTTGTCCAGCCCTCTTCCTGTCTGGATGCCCCCCTGATAGAGAAGAATTTTTTCTTCTGCTGCAATGCCGAGCACCTCGTGGATGGCAAAAGAAGGATGAATGTTTTGAGGTGTTATAAAAGGGTAATTATGCACTACATGTGGATAAAAACCATAAACCTTCTGGTTATAGCGCGCCCTGGTATGATTCTCTACAATCATTTCATCCGCCATATTTATCAGAAGAGCTTCAAGCCGCCCATAAACGGAGTGATCATAACCTGTTCGGCTTGTCTGCACTTCATGGGAATCGTAAATAAGCCTTCTTTTGCAGATTCTTAACTTCGAGCAAAACCAGCCTTGAGGCAATGTGTTCAAGTCGTTTGAATGATAAATATCATAGTTTCCGTGCCAGCCTTTTCCGATCATCCTTAGAAAAATTGCCGAACGAATCCAGAGTGTTTTGGCTTTCGTCTTCACCAGCAGCAAGAATAATATTGTCAATAAGACTGCAGGAAAAGGCAAAATATAAAGAACACACGCCCATGTAATCAATGCAAGCAAACCTGCTGCTTTATGTTTAAGGCAGAAATTATATACATGCTGCAGTATCTCGAGCAAAACTGGATACCGCCTGACACGGAAAATCTCAAAGTGCTCTCCCCTTTTTTCATACCTTGGCAGATTTTCTTGCTTTGGATCATGGATGCAAATGAGATCAACACTATATCCGCTTTCTGAAAGAGCCATACATTCACGTAAAACTCGGGCATCGTTTGTAAAGTGGTTCCAGACAAA
The DNA here is from genome assembly GCF_964223445.1 of Cytobacillus sp. NCBI lineage: Bacteria > Bacillati > Bacillota > Bacilli > Caryophanales > Bacillaceae > Cytobacillus > Cytobacillus sp. Next base: position 19,949 of record NZ_CAXQGS010000023.1, on the reverse strand, counting down.
CATACAGACACGTTTATTCACAAAGATTCTGCCTTTCTTTTTCTCCCTGCTGCCTTTATGGCAGAAGTGAGGTCCGATTCTTTAGATTCCAAAAGGTTAATGACCTTTTGGATGTTCTTTTCCCATAAAAAATCTCTTTTTATACATCGATCACAGTTATCAGCCATCTTTTTTCTTAGCTTCGGATTTTCCGACAGTTTCAATATGTAGTGCAAAATTTCGTCAATATTTCTATTCTCTGAAACAAACCCTACTTTGTATTTTTCAATCAAATCCTTGGAATAACCCGAAACCGCTGCAACCATTGGAACTCCACAGCTAATATAATCAATCACTTTTCCAGGGATGACTGTGTCGAACACCTCTTTATTGGTTAACGAAACCAAGCCAACATGATGCTCCGAATTAACCTTGAGACATTCAGCTCTTGTCATCGGAGAAATGAAATATGTATTTTGGAGATTTTCTTCTCTCACAAAATTTGTCAGCTCTTTCTTTTTAATTCCATAACCTGCAATTGAGATTTTTATATTATGGGCATTAAGCTTCTTTGTTAAGCCCTTTAGCAAATCTACATCCTGTGCCAATCCTATATTTCCTGCATAGATGACTTTAAACTCCTTGTTTTGAACCGCTTCTGACTGAAGCTCGCTCTGTCTTGCCGCATTGGGCAGAAAGGAAATCTTCGAATCTCTGATATTTGCTTTTTGAATTATGTACTCGATAAAACCAGGACTATTCACAAGAATATGATCAGATTTTACATATAAAAATTTTTCAACTATGTTAAAAAAACCTATAATCCATTTATGATCAAACACCCCCACACCTCTTAACGACTCCGGCCATAAATCCCGGATATCGAGAATCATCCGGCAGCGGTATCTGAACTTGGCAAACAGACCGACTATTCCAATAAAAATAGGAGGAGATGTGGCTAAAACAAAATCATACTTTGACTTATCTTTTAGAACGAAAAGCAGCATCTTTAACGCAATCTCGACATAATACATAAGTCTCCATATATGGTTTAAGGAGGATTTATGATTACTTACATCCACTCTATGTATATACTGATTATGTTCCTCTGAAAAAGACTCCTCATCCCAGAATTTCTCTTCTTCATATATTTGCTTTTCCGGATAGGTTGGTTTAGCTGTAATCACTGTTACCTCATACCCCGAATCTTTTAGAAGCAGGAACATATTTTTCATCCGATTTCCCGCACTTCCTATTTCCGGATAAAATTGCTGAGATATTAATAGGATTTTTTTCTTCCTCAAGTCCATCCCTCCTTTTCGCATATGAATATAGGTTTAACATAAAGTAATCATTCGTTTATACCCGTCAAAAGTAGCCTGAAACTTTTGGGGTGTTTGGAGGAAGGGTTCGAATTGTTAAATTTTTGTAATTGATAAACCCATTCGGATAGTCTTTTGGACACCTATTTAACTAAAAGAATTCATTTATTATCACTATTTAGATAAATAGATTATAAAAGTAGTATGAGGAAAGGAAGTTACTAGGATTTTTTTATTATTTTGAAGATTTTTCATTTAAGAGGGGGGAAATTTGTAGAAATCGACTAAATTCTCTGCTTTCTGAACAATGTGAAGAGAACTATGACAGGAGAGCTAATAAAGACCAGGACCGGCCTGGTCTGGGCTCCAAAATATTTCTAAGTTACAAATGAAATGAGCGATGAGAGAGCCATCCCCGTCATCGAGGCGATTAGTGGTGGAAGCGAAAGCAGGTATAAAATAGTTAGAATGTGAACGAGATCAGAAGAAGAAAGACTGATTGTAGTTATCTGTGCCTTGAGCGTGAGAGAACCGTTCTATTTGCAAGTTTTGATAATCTATTTTCAAAATCGACCCATCTATTTGCAGGATTTTAGATCTATTTGCAAATATACTGTTCTATTTGCAGTATCCTCCTTCTATTTGCATCGTTCACAATTAAGCAGCCTCCCCAAACAAAAAGAGAACCTCCACCAGGAAGATTCTCTTACATCCTATTATTTATAAACTTTAATAGTAACCGTCTTGCTGCCCCACTGAAGAGCCCGCTGTTTGTTGGAAATAAAGACATCAATTTTGTTGCCTCTTACAGCAGAACCCTTATCTCCTGCAATGGCTTCCCCATAGCCAGGCACATAAACTTTCGATCCCAGCGGAATGACCTTTGGATCTACAGAAATAACTTTGGCATATGGATTCTTTTTAAGATTGATACCTGTATATGTTATACCGCTGCATCCTTTGCAGCTGGCTGTGTAAGCAGTCGCTTTAACTGTGATTTCTTTATAGGATTTTGCCGAAGCCGATTTTACGGCTGTTTTCTTAGGTGCTGATGCTGAAGTCACTTTTAAAATTTGATTAGGCTTAATGGCATCAGATTTTAGGTTATTCCATGATTTAATCTGCTGAACTGTAATATTATGTTTTTTGGAGATTGCCCAAAGCGTATCCCCTTTTTTCACTGTGTACGTATTTCCGGCGGCTGAAGTGACATTGGAAAATCCAAACGATAGAAAAACAGCTGTTACTAAATAGATTACTAGTTTCTTCATGATATCTCCTTTATGTCCCTTGATAGGAACATATTAACACCTTAAGATAACAGAAAGGTTTCAGTAAAACTCTAATTTTGTTACAGTTTTTATCGTTTTTAATAGAATTGTAATATTTTTTACCGGTTTTATCAGAACAATACCCATTTATTTCATATTCTTCAACCTTTTTCTTTTAACAATCGTCTAATGCATGAAGTTTTTTGGAAGGAGGATAGTCATGGAAAACAAGAAAGTGATTTCAGACTTAATGAAACGCTATGGTACACAAATTCTCCACTTATCTTATTCCTATGTCCGGGACCGGCAAATCGCCGAGGATCTCACACAGGAGATATTTGTAAAGTGCTACGAGAAGCTCCATACCTTTAAGGGGAATTCCTCTATCGAGACCTGGCTTTATCGAATAGCCATCAATCATTGCAAGGACTATCTGAAAAGCTGGCAATTTCGGAAGGTAACTGCCACAGGATACATTTCTTCTCTTTTTACATCAAATGAAGCACCTGCGGAACGGAAATATCTTATAAAGGAAGAGCAAACAGAAATTCGGGATGCTGTCTTCCACCTCCCGGTAAAATATCGTGAAATCATCTTTTTATACTATTTTAAAGAATACTCTCAAAAGGAGATTAGTGAAATTTGCAAGATCAACCTCAATACGGTAAAGGCAAGGATGGCACGCGGGAAAGAGCTTCTAAAAAAATATTTAACAGAAAGGGGTGTTTTAAATGGAGAAGGATTTGAAACGGATAAAAAGTCAAATGCTTAACGACGAGCTTGCCGGTTTTGAATTTACGGAAAAAATGCGCAGGCAGGTTTTAAATGAAATTGATAAAAGGCATGAAAAGAAACGCCAAATATTTAAGCCGATGATTCCAATTACAGTGACAGCAGCTTTTCTTGTAATTTCCTCAGCCGGGATATACCATATCACCAATATTCAGAATCAGCCTAACCAGCAGTCGGAAGAGCCATCAGTACTGCCGCCTGCTGAAAAGGGAGAAGAAAAACCAGTTCTAGTCTTTCCTGGTTATATCCCAGAAGGTTATGAGTTTATGCATACTAAAACAAATGATGAAGTGAATGAACATGTATATGTGAAAAAGGATACGGAAGATTCCTTTAGTTACCGAATGCAGAACAAAGTGCAGACATACCTGGAGGATACAAAGGAAGACATTCAACTCTCTCAGAATTTGCAGGGTACTATCTTTCATGGCCAAGATCTAACCGCCCTAATTTGGGAGCATGACGGATACTTTCATATTTTGGAGCAAAAAGGCAGCATGGAGGAAATTGAATTTCTTAAAATAGCTGATTCCATCATTGTCAAGCACGGTATTGAATCCAACCTGGATGAGGAAATTGCAAAACTGAAAAAGGAGACCGAGGAAACTGAGAAACAGAATGAAGCCGACACTAATCCTGATAATAAAGAGCCAATAAATGAGGTGCCAGCCTTAACGGAGGCAGAAGCACTTGATTTCCTTAAGAGGTTTGAAGAAATCTATGACAGTGCATACGAAACTGATGATTCCTTAAAATCTGCCAAGTTCAATACAAAAAATGAATTCTATGAGGCCTTTTCTGAAGTTATGACAGCAAAAGAGACTGAGCGGAAGTTTGTATATAGAATGACAGAAAAACAGGATGGCTTATATTTTATCCCGATGGATGGCATTCTCACCTGGTCGTTCGAACTTCCATATGATTTTGAAAAAGTAAATGAAAGAAAATATATCATCACACAGCAAAGCGTTAGCGACCTTCATGGACATGGCCCGCTCTCTGTTACATTTGAATACATGGATGACTCCACGTGGATGATTACAGATTATAGGAAAACAGAAGAGGAACATCCAGGGGATGAGGTGCCAGCTCTAACAGAAGAACAAGCACTTGATATTATTAAACAGTTTGAAAAAATCAAGGACAACAATTACCGTGCTTCTGAAAACCTTAAAATTGATTGGTTCAAAACAAAAGACCAATTCTATAGGGCATTTGCTAGTGTAATGACAAAAGAAGAGGCAGAGAGGAATTTCAGCTATCGGATTACAGAAAAAGAAGATGGACTATATATAAATCCAATGGATGGATTACAGAGTTGGGCATTCCAAGTGCCACACGCATATACAAAAATCAATGAAAAGAAATATACCCTTTCACAATATCGTGAGGACGATCTTCACGGAGATGGAACATTCTCTGTTACGTTTGAATACATGTATGGCACCACATGGATGATTACACATTATGGAAAATAATCATACTCAGAGTAAACCTATGAGTATGATCTCAATTGAAAAAAGGGAACATGCTTTACTTTCTAAAATTTACCAACCCATCACTCTGAAAGTTACGTTATAATTTCAATTGGATAAAAATTGTAACAAATATTTAATCTTAGAAAAATGGAGGTAAAAATGAAGAAATTAGTTTTACTTGCAGTAACCCTAGTTCTAATTCTTTCTCAAGGGCTGACACAAGTTAGTGCAGAGGCATTGTCAGATATTCAGAATCACTGGGCAAAAAAGCAGATTACCGTTTTAGTAGATCAGGGCGTGATTTCCGGATTTGAGGATGGAACGTTTCGTCCTAATGCAGATGTAACAAGGGGGCAATTTGCCGCTTTTCTTGTGAGAGCACTGGACCTCCCTCCAGGAGACTCTGCATTTAATGATGTTCCCGAGAGCAGCAAGCTCTATCCTGATGTTTCAGCTGCGAAAAAAGCCGGACTTCTCCTCGGTACTGTAGATGGATATGGACTAGTGAATGAGCCAGTAACAAGAGCGAATGTCGCAGTCATGATCGACCGGGCCCTTCAGCTGAAAGGCAATTTTCCGGAAAAAGCGAACTTAACCTTCACGGATCAGGGGTCCATCCCGGCATACGCAAGGGAATCGATTGAACGGATGGTGAACTATGGTGTTGTACTCGGAACAAGTGACAACCGGATTGATCACTCTTCACCTGCTTCGAGGGCAGAGTCTGCTGTCTTTGTCTACCGCATGCTGGTCTTATTAGGTGAGATCATTGATGATAACCCGAATCCTCCGACAGATCCCCCTGCACCCATAAAGGAACCAGGGAAATCTGTGAACTTATCATCCTCAGAGATTCAAATTCCTTTGGGTGATGGAAATAAGGTTAGAGTTAGAATGAATACGGCCGGAGTTCCGCTTCATTATAACCGTTCGGATGTGTTTACCCATATAAAGTCCAAGGATTATAACTATTATTATCATATGGGGAATTCGAGTAAACCTTTAGGCACAATGAGGGTTACATTAAGAAGAGTGGATAACGGAGATACATTTGTTTTCACCAAGTTTGAGCATAATGGGGATAATACTTATTCTGCTTCTATCATTCTCCCATTTGATGAAGCTTCTTCCTATAAGGTGCAGCGATATGATGCATATGGAAAAGTAGTACATGAGCACAACGATACGTATGGGATTGATCCTTCTACACATCCAATTGGAATCCTGAATGTTGCAAATGGCAGCCAGACCCGTGCAAATGTGATGATGAGCAAAAATTATACGTCCATTAAGAGGGAAAAGGCTTATCCAAACAGCCAAAAATCCGTGGTAAGAGAGTTTCTTGATGAATATGAAAGCTATAAAATCTACCAGGATACTACTTCAAAAGCCATTTCCATGCAGCTCAATATGAAAGTAACAGGCAAAGCCATATCCGAAAGCTGGGTATTGCTCTCAAACCAAAAACTCTTTGAAGATCAATCCTATATAGATTACTGGTTTAAGAGAAGTATAGATGAGTACCATACTATTAACAAATGGCTTACAGCTGACGGAGTATACACCAAGCTTCCCTGGTCGGTAGAGCCTGGATATAAAATGGCATTTGGCCGAAATCTCGGATATATTCAGGGCGGAATCTATTTGCGCGCCTATAATGGATCAAATGAAAGATATTTTTATAACTTAGTCATGAATTCCATTGCAGACCTTGATGTCTTTACAAATGGAGCGATCCGGAATGGCGATGTCCCAGTGTTTAAAACAGAATATACAAGCACATGGCTGAAGAAGGCATACGGAACGACGGCTCCATATATTGATACACGGCATAATGAAAATACAGCATTGTTCCTGAAGGGTGCCGGTGAAGCTTTTAATATCCAACAGCTTGCTGATGCCAACAGAAAATATGCCGACTTCCTTGTTAACCAAAAGGACATTGGAAATATAATCAAAATAACACATTCCAGCCATTTAATTGCTGATTATTATGCGCCAGGAAGCCAGACAACCCATGTCTCTTTGAATCACGCACTGGGTGAGATGCGATTCCTGATTGAAACCTATCAGCAAACCAAGAATGAAAAGTATTACCGTACGGCAAGAGAGATCAAAACCGCGATTGAATATTTATATCCGCGCTGGGTACGTGATGATGGCGACCTCTGGTACCAGGTGAATGGCAAATTAGAGTTCAACGGAAGAGATTATGCATGGCTGACATTAGTCGACCTGCTGAAAAGCCAGACTTTATTCGAAGAAATTGGCCAGGCCCGCAGCTCTATTTTTGACAAAATGATCACATCCAAAACGAAGTACCTGGTCAACACCGGTCAGCCAATAAAATCAAATATTATCGACATGCTCAAGGATCAAGGGTTTGGGGATCTTGTTAAAAATTATGGTTCAGTTAGTTCTGCAAGCGGATTGGAAAAAGATGAACTCGAACTTCTGGCAGAAGAAGAATTGAGCGATCAAGCTCTGAAGCTCCTGGAGAAAAGAAATCTGGATCTTCTAGAAGAAGAAAGCCTGGAATTGGAAGAATAATCCCTAAGTTTAGGGATAAATCACTATGAAACTCCATTATTCCATAAATAGTCTATAAGTAAGGCAAAGCAGTCTGTGTCAATATCCAGACTGCTTTATTTATGGACATATAGGTAAAAAATCCCCTCGGCTTAAAATAAATAAATCGCACTATCGACACCTTTCGACAAACAGTGTTATAAATATAGTACGGTAAGGCTTTGGTTGGTAAACCATTATGGGTTACCAAGATCAACCATCGCTTAAGGCACCGGCCCTGGAAAAGCTGGTGCCTTTAAAATACATAGATATAGCCCTTCTATTGAGAAGGGCTTTTTATAAGGCAGATTTTAAAATGTACAATCTAACTCCACGCACTATACTCTTCTCAATTGTAATTTAAAACAATCCATCCATTTCTATACTCGATATTATAGAACGCTGATTCACTCCATTCAACCGTTACTTTCCCATGGGTTTCAATGACCAAGTCAATATTAAAACCAATCCCTTTGTACCCGGAAAGCTTGATTTTTGCAAATTCGGCATGCTCTGGCAACACACTCATTGAGCCTACACTAAATGAAGAGATGACTTTTCCATATTTCAAGACTGCAAAAACGTCACTATTCGGAATCCCATATAGTTTTGAATCATACTCTTTGGCAGCTTTAATTAAATGGACTATATTACTGTATTTCTTTTCATCCATAATAAGCTCATACATTTCACCGTTTATGTCAATCATTTCATTTTCTTGTTCAGCCTCAGTCTCAGCATTCGGTTTCGACTTGCCAACTTCCGGATTATTTTGGCCGTCCTTTATTTCTGCAGGCTTTTCTTCATTTTTTCCCGCAGTACTTGTTTCTTCTTTTACTTCTGGAATCATTTCATCGGGTGAATCCTGCTCCTGCTGCTCACTCACCACTTTTTTCTCTTCCTGAACAGCAGCCGCTTCCTCCGGAGCTCCCTCATAATAAAACGCCCCTGCAGCTAAGAAAAAACCCGACATGAGCAAAACTGCATACCACTTCTTCAATTTTGACCTCTCCCTTCTTCTTATAACTATTAGACGAATCAGGGAATGGAAAAGTTAAGGTTTTTAACAATTTTCTGTAAATTACCCGCGTAAAAAAAGCTACCAAATTGGCAGCTTGAGTGGGTGACAGGCACCACCCTAATTTTGTCGAAAAAACCTCTTTATTTTACCTTAAATTCTTCAGCAAGCGCTCTCGCCATAAAGGCAGAGAAATCGGCTCTGATTAGTGATTGATCAGGTCTGAAGGTTCCATTCGGATAGCCTGTTGTGATTCGGTCTGCGAGTATTTTTTTGATGGAATCATAGCTTTTGCTACTGGATGAGACATCGCTGAATGTTACAGCTGCCTCTTCCGTTAATTCAAAAGCTCTTGCCAGGAAAATTGCCATCTGTCCGCGGGTTACCGGGGCATCCGGCCTGAAGGTTCCATCCGGGAATCCAGTAATGATGCCTCTTTCCGTAGCTGCTGCAATATAGCCTGATGCCTTTAAGGTAGCACCTGCATCTGAGAAGATGGTGTCTCTTTGTTCTCCGTCCAGCTTTAGTGCCCGCCCAATCATAATCGCTGCATGGGCCCGGGTGACTGTTGCGTTCGGCCTTAAGCTCCCATCTGGAAATCCTGTAATTACTAGTTCACCAGATAAATAGCTGATTTCTTTATGAAATCTATGCTCGCTGCTTACATCCGGAAACGTGATTCCTTGAACAGTCAGCTGAATTTTTTCACTTTTATTTCCATTCGCATCCGCTGCTGTAATGATTAATGATATACCAGCCTTCTGCTGTGGAATGTTTATCTCAAACTTTCCGTCTGTGTCAGCTGCACCGCTGCCAAGTGTTGTATCATCTGCCTTTACTTCGACAGTACTTCCTGGTTCTGCTTTACCTTTTACAGCCGTATCCAAAATCGTCATTTCACTGACAACCGGCTTATCAGGAGCAGTCGTATCATTCACGGTTATGACTGTCGCTTCACTGGCATTCCCGGAATTGTCGACCGCCCTAACCTCTATTTTTGTTCCCTCTTGCTGAGCAGGGACTTCAATGGTAAAATCCCCATCCGTATCGGCCCAATCCGCTCCATAACTAATTCCATTAATTTGGACTTGAACATTCGTATTCGGCTCAGCTGTCCCAGTAATCACGTTATCTGTAAACTCTTTAATAACCGGTTTTGCCGGAGGCGTGGCATCCCGAACTTCCATGGAGTTTCTGCTTTCGTTGCCTGCAGCGTCTGTTGCCGTAATGTTGATCATTACGCCCGCCTTTTGAGCAGGTAAGGTTACTTTAAAGAAGCCCTCCTCATCTGAAACAGCTTCTCCAATCAAGGTATCCTCCACTTTTAGCTGAACCTTCGTACCAGGTTCAGATTTTCCTGTTATTTCTGTGGATTGATCTGTCACATGGCTTGTATAAAAATAAAGCCCAGGACCTGTTACATCTTGTACAGTCATTTTAGCTGCTTGACTGAAATTTCCTGCCTCATCTTTGGCAAACACCTCAATTACCGTTCCTGCTTTCTGTACAGGAATGGCAACATGAAATGCTCCTTCGTTGTAAGTGTCTGCTTTATAAACTTTACTACCGATCTTTATCTCAATATTGGCGTATTTCTCTGCAGTTCCTCTAATATCTCCAGCCTGATCAGTTATCTCCTCAACAGCAGGAGGCTCCGGAGCTGTTAAATCCACTTGGCCAATTTGAATAGTCTGGTTTGATTGCGGATTGTCGAATGTCAGGGTAACCTCTTCCTCCCCTTCAGACACTCCCTTTAAGATGATCTTTTCATCACCTACGAGGGTGGCTTTAACACGATCATTTTTTGATTCCACATTGAAAATAATGCCCTTTGACCGATCAAACTCAACTTCAGAAAAAGACTCTAACTCTATTGGAATTTCAATAGATTCTTTCCCCAATGTATTCAAGTAGCGATATTGTGAAGGAATAAGAAATTGAAATTGCTTATCCTTATAGGGGATAAAGTTTCCCTCATATGAATCATTTCTCATATAAACTCCGGCATTTTCTACAATACTTAAATCCGTTATCAAGTTGTACGAGAGATCCAATGTCTTAATATTATTTAGTATATATTTAAGCGGACTAAGATCGCTTACCCTATTATCGCGAAGCTGCAAATGGACAATTCTATTCATGTTGGCCAGAGCTTCAATACTCGTGATTTTATTGCTTGTCAGATTCAGACTATACATGGATGTAAGACCTGCCAGAGGTGTAATATCTTCAATCTGATTATCTGCTATGATAATATCCCCTAGTCTGGTATTGGCCAAAGGACTTATATCACTAATATTATTGCTTGAAACATAAAGGCTACCTAACTCAGGCATATTTACTAGAGTACTTAAATCGGAAATATGATTATCTGATAGGCCCAGCATTCTTAGATTCGCCAAAGAATTCAAAGGGCTAATATCAGAAATGTTATTGCCATCCAAAAATAAACTGGTTAATTGGGTTAGATTAGACAATGGATTCAGATCTGTTATCTGGTTTCTTGCCGCCTCCAGGTAAGTTAAATTTGTAAAGGAACTTAATATATTGATATTTTGCAGAGAATTATCGGATATATCCAGATGTGTCAAATCAAAGTCCTGCAAAGGAGTAAGATCCTTTATCTGATTGCCCCCTATAAATAGCTTTTTAAGATTATGTAAAGTTGATAGCGGCCCCAGATCTTCTATGTAATTGTTATAACGCAAGCTTAATTCTTTAAGATTAACCGCATACTGCAGCCCTTCCAGACTTTGTATATCCTTCCCCGATAAATCCAATGTCTCAAAGGACTCCAGCTCACTTCTCGTAATATCGGCTCCAGGAATCTTATATAATAGATAGTTTAATGCTGCTTTCAGATTCATATCTGGAATAGTAACAATCTCATCTTCCGCAGCAGCGTTCACTGCAGGCATGTTCCCTGATACAGCAAAAATCCCAGCAGGAAGGAACGTTTGGGCGACAGTTAATGTCACAGCAACGGCCCAGGGCAAACGCTTTCTAAACATTTTCATTCTTTTCACTTCCTATCAATCTTTAAATATATGTTACAAAAACATTACATCTGCCATTATACTCCAAACGATAGGAAGTTCCCGACTGTAATTTTTTCCATTAAAAAAGAAAGAAAGCAGCCAGAGAGACTGCTTTCTTATCTTTACTTCTTCACGGCATACTGTGAAGCGATATATCCTTTAACCACTTTGCCGTTCTTGCTCATTTCAACCGGATACCAGACAAACTGATTTCGGGAATCCTCGTTGACATCATATACCGGAGCACTAATAATTTCCATAGAATCACTGGATGCAACAGGAATTAACGTTCCTTGCGTACTTGGAATGGAACGAATTCCTGATCCCTCGTATGTTACCGTTTCCCCTACTTCAAAAAGCTGTTTAGTGGGTGTTAGCAGGGCTTCGTCCATTACGTAAGAATTCTTAAGAAATTCAATAGGATCACTGGACTCACGATCGTATTCAAAGTCCGTAGACTTCATTGGAATTGATCGGATATGGGCATTCACTGCTCCAAATTCACTTAATTTTTTATACACTTTTTCCTGGTAAGCATTGTAGTTAATCTCGCCCGTCTCCTGGTAAAATGGGCTATTTGCAGGAACCGTTCCATTATAGGCCATAATGGCAAAATACCAGCTTTCTAGGTTGGCCGGATCATGATCGTTTATTTTAGGGAGATCCCCCCGCTTAAAATTGTTAACCAGGAATTCAATTCCGGCCTTTATATTGTATGGAAGATCATACTTCAATTTATCTACATCATAGCCGGCTGTGTTCGTAATCTGCATTAAGCCAATCCCGCCGTCATCACTGATCACCGGCTCCCCATTTTCATCAAAATGCTTCCATCAGCCATTCTCAACGGAAGCCACAGCCTTTACAATCTCTGGGGGAATCGGAAAGGCGGAATCTTCAGCTGCTTTCGTTATAAGGCAATTTGTGGTTTGAAGATCAGGATTCTGGCGGCTTAAAGTATCGTAACCGCAAGTGTCTACAGGCAATCTGAACTCATCACTTTCCGCCCTGGCTAAAAGTCCGGAAAATTGCTCTCTTGTTAAATCTAGATCCGGCTTAAACGTCCCATCCGGATAGCCAGTCGTTACACCGAAGTCAATAATTTTGCGAATGGCAGAGAAGGCATTCATATTTATCGATACATCGCTAAATGGAACAACTTCCTCTTCCGTAAGAGCATAAGCCCTTGCAATAAAAATGGCCATCTCGCCGCGTGTTACATATTTGTCCGGCCTAAACTCACCGTTTGGATAACCGGATATAATTTTATTTTCATAGGCTTGCTGAATATAGCCTGATGCTTTACTGCTTTTAGGAACATCTGGAAACACGGTCTCTTGCTGCGTGTCGTCATAACCCAGCACTCTTCCGAGCATAATTGCTGCAGCAGCCCGGGTTACTTTCTCCCCAGGAGTAAACCTGCCGTTGGGATACCCAGATATAATTCCTTCATTGGACAGGTACATAATTTCATCATAAAAACGATTATCTTCCGAGACATCAGGAAAACCATTTGCAAACACATTTCCAGCACCTGCAATCAAAAGCATACTGCAGAATGCTAACATAATAATCACTTTTTTCACTCATTACTCCCTCCCTACTCTACTAGTCTACTAGATTTCCCAGAGGGATGGAAGTTATTAACACTAGGTATTAACAATAACAAAATTATGTTTGAAATAGGGCAGATCGCATTGTACAAACCACCTTCTATACACTCTATAAAAATGAAACCATCTGTTTCAAATTCGTACATAACCGTCATTTCTACACCGGATCCGCCGCCTAAACCAGAGGGAACATTTACATCACATCGGGGCCTAAGATGGAATAGTTTTCATCATGGAATTGATATTGCGCAAGGAGGAACAGTGCCAATTTATGCAGCAGCAGGCGGTACAGTATTTAGATTTTATGAATCTGATTCATATGGTGAAACTGTTATGATTCGCCATAATTTAAATGGGGTACCCTATGAAACTGTATATGCATACATGAGAACCGGATCAAGAAAAGTTTCAGTCGGACAAACTGTTCAGCAAGTGCAATTACTGGGTTATATGGGTAATACTGAACAGTCACGGACAGCATCTGCATTTTGAGATTCATTGAGGAGCTCGGAATTACAGCAAATCAAATAGTATTGATCCTTATCCATTTATGTCTGGAACAAGCATTACATTACCGAAAGACGATAAAATTTATTTCGAAGGAATCGAGTTAAAAAGAGGTCAATTAGGTGTTTTAACAATCGAAAAGCCTATAAAAAATTATGGAAGAGAAATGAAGATAATAGTTTAACGTTTGTTCGTATTTTAAACCCTTGAGAAAAATACAAAGTTTATTCTTATGATGTATTGCATGGGGGACAATATGGAGTAGGGAGCGGCCATTATGTAACCAAAATGGCTGGGTATGTAACGTATCGAACTTCAATCAAAAGAAATGCTTGATAAAGTAAATAACACTCCTAGATCCACAGAACCTGTTTTGTGGGATGGTATGGAACTGAAAAAAGGACAAATTGGCAGAATCACTATTCTTAAGCCAATCAATCTATGGAAAAGAGACGCAAATGACAACCTAACCATGGTTCGTGTCCTTAACCCTGGAGAAGTTTATAGAGTCTATGGATATGATAATCTATATGGCGGTCAATATAATGTAGGTGATGACCACTGGATTACAAAAATGGATGGCTACATTAAATATGAAACACCTTCTCAGGAAAAGCTTGAAGAAGCAAATAAATAAAGTGAAAGCCCTTCTCAATCTCGAGAGGGGATTACCTATTTCATTAGGAATCTCTTTAACGGAAACCCTGAGGGAGACCTGGGACAGATGATCACCGTCTCTCTTCATAAATTGAGACTATTAATTTGTGTTATCTCCCTGATATGTTCCTATTTCATTTAATACCTCATCCATCAATAAAATACTGCGCCTAAAATCTTTCTATAAAATTTATTGCATCAAAAATTAGACTGAGTTTGGAAAAGGAACCTTTCCCTATGTAACGATAGCTTCATAAATCCTACACTAATTTGGAACAGCACTATCATTATTTTTTATAAATATCAGCGTCCCCCCGCAAACGAATAAAACAACTCCAAACGCAGTAATAAAGAGTATCGGGGAAATGATCTTGACAAAAGAAAGCCCAACCATGATCATACCAACAAGTAGATAGTGATTAATAGCGTGTAAACGGTAGACCTTCTGCTCAATATGCCACGCATGATGGTACCCTTGCAGGAAGCCTAAAATAACCTGAACGAAAAGAGCAATATAAGGAAGAGCCTCAAACCCACTTCCTATACATCCAACAAGTGTATAAACAGCTCCCATCCCCATGTAAATAAAAGGAATAGGCACAGGCCTTTTTCCCGTTTGTAATACACGATAGCCCAAGGCTGCACTAAATGAAAATGCGGCAAAAAGCCAGGTAAATAAGGTAAATGTCAGGGAGGCCTCTTTTAACCAAAGGATATAATATGGAAAAATAACTACCTGACCCACCGATACCACGAGGGGAATATAACCTATACTCCTATTTTTCATACGGTGCACCTTCTCTAAAAGTAATAGTCATAAAAGATGTTTCGAAAAACACCGTTCGGGTCTCTTTTTAATTTTTCTTCCTTAAACGTCTTCCACTCCGGGTAGGACTGCCTAAATTGCTCCTTTGTTTGATATTGATAGTAAGGGAGATAATAGACCCCGCCGTGCTTCAGTGTTAAATCCGTCCAGCCTTGAATAATGGCTTCAGCATTTTTAATCTCTTTTTCTTTTAAGCCATGCTGTATTAAAATGACAAGCCCTAACATATCTTCTTTGGCATAGTGTAAGCTTGTATAGTTGTCTTTTGCCGCATATCGGACAGTAATATTATGAATTTTAAAATCTTCATTTTTATCATTTGCCGGCAAAAATGTTTTCAAATCTTTAATATATTCGTCATACTGCCCTAAAGGAATGAAAAATTCTTGGAGCACTTCTACACGGCCGGGTTCCGTAAATTCCATAAATGCTGAATTCCCGCGCATAGCATTATTACGCGTAACAGTGTCACCGTCCAGCAAGTTGATCAGCATCTTTTGATTTGCCCAAAAAAGATCCTCTAATCCCCCGCCCTGCCGGCCAATATCCAGTGCCAGCTTATTGATTCGGGCACCATGCTCTTTTTTTAGCGGTGTTTGATGATCCTGTTTGTCTGCAGATTTGTAATCGATTACGTACATTTCATCTAAAAAGGAACCCGGAGCAACACTTACTCTTGCATAATGCATAGCGATATGATCTTTTTTGAGAACATTCGCAAAGTATTCCTCATATTCTTTGGTTTTAAGTTCCTCTGTATGAATGGTGTAAACATCATTATCAGTTAATTCCAGCGTAACTTCTAAAATGACTCCAAATAAACCATAGCCGCCTAATACATACTTCAGCCATTCCTCAGAGTCATTTCTGGTTACGGTTTTAATTTCCCCAGTCGGAATCAGCAGTGTCATTTCCTTTACGGTACTGGCCATGGGACCAAAACGGATATCACGTCCATGTGCATTTACTGAGAGTGATCCCCCAATGGTAAAAATGGATTGGGACTGTGTCACCTTTAAAGACAGCCCATAAGGTTGAATAGCTTCCTGGACATCTTCCCAAGAGGCTCCACTTTCTACTCTTACCGTTTTATTCTGTTCATCAATTTCCAGGACTTTATTAAACGTCTTCATATCCAAGACAACGCTGTCTTTGAAATACGTATGTCCGCCTTGTGAATGCTGCAGACCTGCTATTGAAATATGCTGTCCCTTTTCATTCGCTTCCTTCACAATCTCCTGCAACCCGGTCCGGTCTGCCGCTTTGACTATTCGATCAATCCGTTCAGGAAAAAGGCCTGTATAATCCGTAGTAAGATTGCTTTTTGAGAGACCATATTTTCTTTTCTCAATAGGAATGTTTAATAAAATGGAGACAACAAATACACAAACTAACATTCCAAGAAACCATGGATTTTTATGTATCATCTGTTTTTTGTTACGTATACGTAATGGTCTCAAAAAACCAACTCCAAAAGTGTAATATTACACTAATTATAGCAATGGGTACAAATTTTGCAATACTGTATTGATAAAATAAACCGCAAAAAAGGGACATGGGGACAGTTCCGCCTCTCACTATCCTGGCCCATGTCCCTATAGTTTTTTTGATATACACCAACTCGTTCAGTTTTTCCCTATTAAATTCCTTTTCTTGTTTCACCTTAAAGAAAAGCACCTTCTTATAAGAGAAAGGGAAAGGCGCCATTTGCAAAAAAATTACCCTCGTTACTACAATTTTGATAATTACTTCATGTTACTTTCAACTAGTTCATAGCTTCTCTCTTTGGTTGTTCCTGCTTTGGATGCTATATATTCCAGTGATTCCATTGTTCCTCCTTTATAATTCTTTGCTGCTTCTCTTGCTGTTTTATCTCTATATTCGATCCACTTTCTTTGTTCTACTCTTAGTTGTTCCATTTCACTTTTAGAAAGTTGCTTTTCCAATACTTGATAAATTTCATTTAAAGCTTGATCCCATTTGGATAATATTTCTTCTTCGGATTTTATCATCCCTAATGTCGTATCATCATCGCTTTTTCGTATTTCAGTTGCTTCTTTCTCAATGTCATTAAGTTTTTCTATATATTTTTCTTTATCCCCTTTATTGTTATCTTTATATACATTTTTATCGTCTGTATTACTCTCTGATTCTTTCTGGCTATCTTTTTGTTCTTGATTATCCGATTCTGGAAAACGGCTGCTTTCTTTTACATCATTATTTTGTTCTTCCTGACTATTTGTTAAGCTTTCTGAACTATTCTCTACTTTTACATCAGCGGTCTCAGGATCGCTATCTTTATTTTCGAAAACTGACTTATCTAAGTTAGTTTCATTGCTACATCCAACCAAAAACATAATAAGTGCTAATGTTGCAATCAATTCTTTCATAGAAATCACTTCCTTTCTAGATTATAAAAATTGCCTCCAATTTTATTCCCTTTTCTTTACTTTTAAACTTTAACATAAATATCCATTTATATTGAAAGCATGTTACTAAATATCTGGTCCTTTTTATGAAGAAAGACGCTTTCCTTATTCCGAAGAGCACCCGATTGTTGAGTAAGTAATAGTAGAGTGCTTTCAATAGACTATAACTTCTTGAGAAACGTCCAATATTTAGAACGATAAACTAGTTTTTAATTATTATATTTCTGGTAAAATCCACAAAATAATAAACATCCAATTAATACTTTTCACCTATTTTTAGGTAAATTTAACAATTAAATCCTAAATTATTGTTAATTGATCTATAATTATCCAAGTAAACATTCATAGATGGTTTGGGATATTTTCAAGAATCTATTTGATTTAATAGTCCTAAATTAACATTAAGAGGGAGGAGAATGAATATGATGAAAAAACTTAATAAGATGATAGTTATGTTTTTAATGTTTACTTTAACTGTCTCTTCGTTTTTTACTTTCCAGCCAAAAGAAGCATCTGCCAGCAGTCTTTTTAATTACAATGATGAAGACGGATGGTGGAAAACTAAGGGATACAATGCTAATAAGACTTCAGATAGATTAGTATCCGGGGATTTTAATGGAGATGGGTTAACTGATACAGCAGCATTTTATGATTATGGTTCTAAACAAATTACGTTGCATGCTTGGTTATCTAACGGAAGTTCATTTTCATACCAGAGTCCAGATGGCTGGTGGAACTCAGGCGGATATGATCCTAATATGATTACCAATAGAGTCGTAGCTGGTGATTTTAATGGTGATGGAAAGGATGATATCGCTGCTTTTTATGATTATGGTAGTGCAGAAACCAGAGTACACGTGTGGCAGTCAACAGGAGATTCATTTACATATCAAGGAGAAAACGGATGGTGGAATGCTACTGGATATAATGCTAATAAAATTACAGGGAAAGTAGTTTCTAATGATTTCAATGGCGATGGAAAAGATGATATCGCTGCTTTTTATGACTATGGCAGTGGAAAGACGAAATTACATGTTTGGATTTCTGCAGGAAAATCATTTACCTACCAAGGAGAAAACGGCTGGTGGAACACCACTGGTTACAACTCCAATATGATCTCTGATCGAGTAGTGACTGGTGACTTCAATAATGATGGAAAAGGCGATATTGCTGCCTTTTTTGACTATGGCAATTCTGAAACAAGAATCCATATTTGGACATCTAGCGGTAGTTCATTTACATACCAAAGTCCGGATGGCTGGTGGAGCACTACTGGGTATAATGCTAATAAAATCACTGGAAGAGTAGTAGCTGGTGATTTTAATAGTGATGGTAAGACTGATATTGCTGCTTTTTACGATTATGGAGCTGGTCAAACAAGAATTCACATTTGGTTGTCTACTGGAAGTGCATTAAACTACCAAACTGCAAATGGGTGGTGGAGTACCTCTGGATATAATTCAAACATGATCACCGGAAGAGTTGTATCTGGTAATTTCAATGGCGATAGTAATTCTGATATCTCTGCATACTTTGATTATGGTGCTTCAGAAACAAGAATTCATGTTTGGACATCTGAATTCTATGATCCAGAAAAACCTCCAACATCTGTTCCAGGGGATATGCGGCCTAGTGATAGTTTAGTAACGTTTGTCTCGGAATATGAAGGATATAGCGCAACACCCTACCGAGGAGCTGATTCGCAAAATCTAACCATAGGATACGGACATGTTATACAGCCCGGTGAAAATTATACTTATCTTACAAGACAACAAGCTTGGGACCTTCTAAAACAAGATATTACAACTTTCTCTACAGGAGTAAACTATCAAACAAAAGACACAAGTATATCTCAACAAGAATTTGACTCATTCGTGTCTTTTGCCTATAACGTTGGGATATACGGTTTCTCAAGCTCAACTCTTCTAAGCGATTTTAAAGCCGGGGCTTCCTCAGGAGAGATTAAAAATGAATTTTTAAGGTGGGTAAACGTTAACGGAGAACCTTATGGAGGATTATGGCGAAGAAGAATGGATGAATGGCAAATATATGATCACAGAGAATATAACAGGGATTATCCAACACCGCCTCCAGGGTATAATTAACAATCTTATTCCCGAATAACCTACTAGAAAAAACTGAATCAAAGCAGCTAACAAAACCTCGTTGAAATCCAGCGGGGTTTTGTATTATATAAATCTTGTAATCTAATGTGTGTTATATCATAGCTTAGCTCCCTAACCCCCATTTACCGAAGGCCAAAACAGGATATATTATACACATGAATTACTTTGATCTTCATTTTTTTACATTTTGGGGATAGGTTGTAGACGTCAAGTCGAATTTTACACTTTTTGCTCGTTTCCTTTTTACACTTTTGCCGAAAAAATGCTTTTTCGGTTTTTCATGCGATGACTTTCCTCGTTTTCACCACCATGGATTACTTCCACA
>NZ_CAXQGS010000022.1:0-46523 GCF_964223445.1 Cytobacillus sp. | reverse complement strand
ACACGCTCGTCTACACTCTTTCCCTACACGACGCTCTTCCGATCTTTCATGGATATTCTCTACATCTGTCCGAATGAGCGATGTATTCGGACTCAATTTCACGGATATCCTCTATACCTGTCCGAATGAGCAATGTATTCGGACTTGTTTTCTCGGATTTCCTCTACACCTGTCCGAATGTGCATCGTATTCGGACTCAATTTCATGGATATCCTCTACATCTGTCCGAATGAGCACTGAATTCGGACTCAATTTCATGGATATTCTCTACATCTGTCCGAATGAGCACTGAATTCGGACTCAATTTCACGGATATCCTCTACACCTGTCCGAATGAGGAATGTATTCGGACTCAACCTCCCGGATTTCTTCTACATCTGTCCGAATGAACCCTATGTTCGGATCCTGATAGGAATTTTTAATAAATTCTAAATATTTTATTGATTATTACAATTTGCCGTGATTTAATAGGAAGTAACATATAACATATCAGATATGTGACGTCTGCAAGAAAGGAGGCAAGAGGATTGAATGTAAAAAAGATTTCAACGCGAAAAATTTCTGAAATTGCTGCAGAGCAAATTGAAGATATGATTGTCAAAGGATCCTTTAAGCCGGGAGAAAAACTGCCATCAGTGAGAGAATTATGCGAACTGTTTGGTGTCGGCCGATCAGCTGTCAGGGACGCTCTAACCTCACTGCAAGGCAAAGGAATTGTGCATGTAAAACAGGGAGAAGGCACATACATATCCCGATTTGATTCATCAAAGCTTTTTAAAAGTCCTCATTTGCATCCTGGCATTAAAGACATCCACGAGTTATTCCAGGCAAGAAAAATGGTTGAAACAGGTCTCGCTGAAATGGCAGCCGCAAATCGGTCGGAAGCACAGTTGGCTAAGATGAATAAGCTGATTTCCGATGCAGCCATCCATGGATGGGAGGAAGATTATCAGTTTCATATGGCGATTGCCCATGCAGCAGGCAATGATATACTTATCCAATTTGTGCAATTTATATCTGAAACATTGAAAAAATCCATGATCGATTTCCATCAATATCTTCAAACACGGGATGATATCGCCAAAAAGATTGAAGAGCAGCATCTGGGTATCTATTTGTCTATTAAAAATAAGCAGCCGGATCAGGCACATAAGAATATGATTGAACATTTAGAGCTGGTTGAGAAGCTTTTACAAATAAGTATCCTGCAGGAACAATAACGTTTTTTTGAAATTTATTAGAAACATTGTTTGTTATTACGAAACAAGCGGGGTGTATATGTTGATAGCAGCAGAATCGATAAGTACTTTAAAGACTTATTTTAGAGAAGACCAGATAAGTAAATATGAAGTTTCAAGCCGATTAGGCAACTCTGGGGAATTGCTTGTTTTACCGGAAACAGAAGATGAGATTGCAGCTGTACTTAAGCATGCAGATTTGAATGGTCTAACCATCAACATTATGGGCGGTGGCACAAAACGCGGATTCGGAGGCTTAAATGAAAAAGCAGATCTTCTTTTATCGCTTGAAAAATATACAGGGATTGTGGAACACACACCTGGTGATATGACAGTAACAGTAAGATCCGGTACTCGTTTTAAAGACCTTCAGGATTATCTGGCAAAGCATAATCAAAAAATATCTCTCGATCCTTTTTGGCCCCAAAATGCCACAATAGGCGGAGTCATTGCAGCAAATGAAAGCGGACCCAAAAGATTGGGCTATGGTTCAGCCCGTGATGCAGTCATTGGATTAAGGACAGTTTACCCAGATGGAAAGGTAATACGCTCCGGCGGCAGAGTTGTAAAAAATGTTGCCGGCTATGACATGAATAAACTGTTTATAGGATCGATGGGAACACTTGGTGTAATTTCTGAAATAACCTTAAAGCTTCGCCCAATTCCTAAATGTGAGAGTTTGGTTCTCGTTTCGTTCGCAACAGGAGATCTCGAGGAAATAAAGGCGTTTGCAGTAAAGGTTTTGGATTCTATGATTGAACCGGTTTCGCTTGAGCTGCTGAATCCGGCACTTTCAGATAAGCTTGCCGGAATAAATTCCTACACCGTTGCCATGAGTTTTGAAGATGTGGAGAGTTCAGTTCGTTATCAGGAAGTTTTTGTGGGAAATATGCTGCCGAAAGATGCGAAATTGAGTATAAGCTCTAAGGAAAACGCGGATTTGTTTTGGGACCGCTTTTATAGGCACATCCCTAATGGGGCACATAAAGAATTGCCAATCCAAACTGAAGCCTCCTTTAAAATTGGAACTGTAAATCTCGACGCGGTAAAAGTATTAAAGGAAACTGAACTGCTGCAGGATAAATTCAATGTGAAAATCGAATCACATGGAGGTCTGGGTCATGGATTGAGTCAAGTGACCATTAGAGGAGCAGAGCCAGATGTCGCCAATGCTGCTGTAAATGTAAGGCAGATCGCTGAAAAAGATGGAGGATACGCGATTGCAAAACACCTTCCATTTGAACTTCGGAAAAAAGTGGATGTATGGGGAAATAAACCTTCTTATTTCTTTTTGCTCCAGGGGATTAAAACAAAGGTCGACCCAAATAAAACATTAAGCCCAAACAGATTCATAGGAGGGATTTAAATGAGTGTCCGGGAACTCGATTTAAAGCAGGAACCGCCATGTACGTCGGGATTGGGAAACTATTTATGGAGTGATCCGCCAGATGAAAAGAAATGGGCTGACTGTGTCCATTGCGGAATGTGTCTGGAATCATGCCCGACATATGAACAGACAGGTCAGGAACAGCATTCTCCACGGGGGCGTGTGCACCTAATCAAATCTGTGGCTGAAGGGAAACTTCAAGTAAATGAGCAATTCATGGACCCTGTGTTTCAATGTCTGGATTGCCGCGCCTGTACAACTGCATGCCCGGCTGATGTCGATGTTGGCGGTTTGATTGAGGAAGCACGCGGCCAGATTCGGCAGGCAATGCCATTGACTGGTGTAAAAGGAGCCATCAGCAAGTTTTTTCTTCATGACCTTTTCCCTCACCAGAATCGCTTAAATACGCTAGGCGGCCTTCTGAAAGTCTATCAAAAAAGCGGCATGCAAAAAGCGGTCCGGAAAACCAAATTAATCAATATCATGCCGCAGCACCTTGTCGATATGGAATCCATCATGCCTGAGGTGAAAGAGCCTGTAAAAAAGAAATATAAAGACGTAAAAGTAATCAAAGCAAAAGGGGAGACAAAGCAGGAAGTTGCGATGCTGACCGGCTGTGTTATGGATGTTATGTTCAGTGATATTAACGAATCGACG
Organism: Cytobacillus sp.; assembly: GCF_964223445.1. Lineage (NCBI taxonomy): Bacteria > Bacillati > Bacillota > Bacilli > Caryophanales > Bacillaceae > Cytobacillus > Cytobacillus sp. The sequence continues at coordinate 43,241 of NZ_CAXQGS010000022.1, read as the reverse complement.
ATAAATGTACTGACCCGAAATGGAAATGATGTTGTCATTCCCCAAAGCCAAACATGCTGCGGTGCCCTGCATGTTCACGCGGGAGACCGTGATATGGGCAGGAAGCTGGCGAAGCAGAATATGGAAGCATTCAAAGACTTTGATAAAGTGATTGTTAATGCAGCCGGATGCGGGTGCATGATGAAGGAATACGCAGAATTATTTAAGGAAGACCCGGAACTGCATGCAAAAGCGGAAGAGTTCTCTAAAAAGGTTGAGGATATTTCAAAATTTCTTCATGATACAGGCTATGAAAAGCCAAAGGCTGAAATGAACACTAGAATAACTTACCATGATGCCTGCCATTTAGCGCATGGTCAGGGAATCCGCCAGCAGCCGCGCGATATTCTCCTTGATATTCCTGGTGTAGACATGGTCCACATGCCAAATTCCGACCGTTGCTGCGGGAGTGCAGGGATATACAATATTACCAATCCGGAAATGGCCAATGCGGTACTTGAAAGCAAAATGGAAAATGTTCCAGATGATGTGGAAATGATCTCAATGGGAAATCCCGGCTGCATGCTGCAAATGGCAATGGGAGTTCAAAAATACGGCAGGAATCAGAAAATTGTCCATACTGTCCAGCTTCTTGACTGGGCTTACCAAAAGGAAGACCGTGTGAAGGAGGGAAAAGAGTGAGAACGAAAGATCGGATTAAATCACAGGACAAACATATCTTAAATTTGGCTGAAATTGTGGGCGGTTCCCGTTCCATTCTTTACCAGAAGGAAGATCTTGTTGCTTATGACTGTGACGGCTTTACGATCCATAAGCACTTGCCCAATGCCGTCGTTTTTCCAAAGAATACACAAGAAGTGGCGGAAATTGTCAAGTACTGCTCGGAAAACAATCTCCCCTTTCTCGCCAGGGGGGCAGGTACTGGGCTGAGCGGCGGAGCCATACCTCTTAATGGAGAAATAATAATCAGTATGGTAAGGATGAAAAAACTTATTAGCGTTGATCTTGAAAATCGCCGCGCCGTAGTGGAGCCTGGATTTGTAAATCTGAAACTCACGAACTCAATATCCGATAAAGGCTATTATTACGCACCAGATCCATCCAGCCAATACTGCTGTACAATTGGCGGCAATGTTGCAGAAAATGCCGGAGGTGCCCATTGTCTGAAATACGGAGTTACTACAAACCATATTCTTGGACTTGAAGTGGTCATGCCTAATGGCGAGATAGTGGAAATTGGCAAAGACGGTATTCCCGATGCTCCCGGATATGATTTGCTGGGTCTGATCACAGGTTCTGAAGGGACCCTTGGAATTGTGACAAAAATAACTGTAAGGGTACTAAAAAACCCTGAAGGAAAGCAGACTGTCCTTGCCTACTTTGATCGGGTTGAAGATGGAAGCCAGGCAGTATCAGATATAATATCTGCGGGTATTGTGCCAGCAGCCCTTGAAATGATGGATAAGACTGCTATTGAAGGGGTGGAAGCTGCTGCTTTTCCGGTAGGCCATCCAAAAGATATAGAAGCAGTTCTTTTAATAGAAGTGGATGGAATTGCAGCGGGAATTGAGGAACAGATCGACCAAATCCTTGAGGTTTGCAGAAAGAGGAATGTCCGTGAAGTCCGTGCGGCCGGAAGTGAAGAGGAAAGAGCAAGATGGTGGGCGAACCGTAAGACAGGCTTTGGTGCCATGGGAGCCATTTCTCCTGATTATCTGGTTCAGGATGGGGTCATCCCTCGAAGCAAGCTGCCTGAAGTTTTGAGCAGGATCAACCAGATTAGCAGTGAATCGGGGTTGAGAATTGCTAATATTTTCCATGCGGGAGATGGAAACCTGCATCCTCTTGTCCTTTTTGACGCAAGGATACCAGGAGAATCAGAGAAAGCTCTTGAAGCTGGGAGCCAGTGCCTAAAAGTCTGCGCCGATGTTGGAGGTACCATAACTGGAGAACATGGTGTCGGCATAGAAAAGAGGGAAGAAATGCGATTTGTTTTCACAGAAGAAGAAATAGCTGCCCAGACAGAAATCCGGGAAGTCTTTAATCCTCATAATCTGCTGAATGCCGGAAAGCTGTTCCCATCGCCAGGCAGATGTGCTGAAATCAAAAAAGAGATGAAGGCCCAGGCAATTTCATAAGAAATGCCCAGCCTTAAATTAGAAGAAGGCTGGGCATTTACCGAATGTTGGAAAATTTTATCAAATCGCAGAATAAAGTTGTGTGAAAATTATTGAAAATTCACTTGGAAACATGCTATTATTTTTTTAAGAGAAAGTTAGAAACGCCGTTTTGTAATAAGAAACAATCGCATTAAACTTAAAATGGTAAAGCAGCAACCAAAGGAGGAAATGAATAATGGGGAACTATGTGAAAACAGGAAGCCTGCAAGTTGCAAGGGAGCTGTATGAATTTATTAATTCTGAGGCACTGCCGGGAAGCGGAGTGGATCAGGAACCATTTTGGTCAGGCTTGGAAGCGCTTATAAACGATCTGACGCCTAAAAATAAAGCATTGCTGGCGAAGCGGGATGAAATTCAGCATAAGCTGAACAATTGGCACAGAGAAAATCAAGATTTTGATTTTAATAGCTATAAGTCATTTTTAGAAGAGATCGGCTATCTTGAGCCAAGGGCCGAAGATTTTAACATTACTACAGAAAACGTGGATGATGAAGTAGCTGTGAAGGCTGGACCACAATTGGTCGTTCCAGTTAATAACGGGCGTTATGCGATCAATGCAGCGAATGCCCGTTGGGGAAGCTTATACGATGCACTTTACGGCACAGATGCAATCAGTGAAGAAAACGGGGCAAATAGAGATGGCGGGTATAATCCTGTAAGGGGAGAAAAGGTTATTGCGTTTGCCAGGGAATTCCTTGATCAAACCGCTCCTCTGTCAAGCGGTTCCCATAAAGATGCTGTTCAATATAAAGTGGAAGAAGATAAGCTGGCTGTTGTACTTAATAATGGCGAAATTGCAAATCTAAAAGAAGAAGCAAAGTTTGCCGGATACCAGGGAGAGAAGGATCAGCCTTCTGCGGTACTTCTAAAGAATAATGGCCTTTATTTTGAAATTCAAATTGACAGAGTCCACACGATTGGAAAAACGGATGATGCCGGAGTAAAGGATGTTTTGCTTGAAGCTGCAATTACTACAATTATGGATTGTGAAGATTCAGTAACAGCAGTTGATGCTGAAGATAAGGTCCTTGTGTACCGTAACTGGCTCGGATTAATGAAGGGTGACCTTTCCGCCAACTTTACGAAGGGCGCTAAATCAATGACACGTACATTAAACCCTGACCGTTCGTATGTTTCTCCAAATGGAAAGGAGTTCTCATTATCAGGACGCTCATTGATGTTTGTCAGGAATGTCGGACATTTAATGTCCATTAATGCGATTTTGGATGCAGACGGAAATGAAGTGCAGGAAGGTATCCTGGATACGGTAATTACCAGCCTGATTGGCAAGCATACATTACTTGGAAATGGCCCATATCAAAACTCATCAGAAGGTTCTATTTATATCGTTAAGCCAAAGATGCACGGTTCCAAGGAGGTTGCTTTTGCAAACGAGTTGTTTGACCGGACAGAAGATCTGCTCGGACTTGAGCGGAATACACTAAAAATTGGTGTAATGGATGAAGAGCGCCGTACATCTTTGAACCTGGCAGCCTGCATCCGTGAAGTAAAGGAGCGCATCGTCTTCATAAACACCGGATTCCTTGACCGGACTGGGGATGAGATGCATACTTCCATGGAAGCTGGCCCAATGATCCGCAAGAATGACATGAAGGCAACAGCCTGGCTAAAAGGCTATGAAAAATCCAATGTCAATACAGGCCTTGAAACAGGATTCCAGGGCCGTGCGCAAATTGGAAAAGGTATGTGGGCTATGCCTGATCTGATGGCTGCCATGATGGAGCAGAAGATCGGCCATCTGAACGCAGGAGCAAATACTGCCTGGGTACCGTCTCCAACTGCTGCCACTCTTCATGCTTTACACTATCATCAGGTGGAAGTTCAAAAGGTGCAAAACCAGCTGCTGGGAGAAATTTCGGACCTTCGTGATGAAATCCTGCAGATTCCGGTTGCTGAAAATCCGCAATGGAATCCGGAGGAAGTCCAAGAAGAACTGGATAACAACGCACAGGGTATCCTGGGATATGTTGTCCGCTGGGTTGAGCAGGGCATCGGCTGTTCTAAAGTTCCAGATATCAATAATATTGGATTAATGGAGGACCGTGCGACATTAAGGATATCAAGCCAGCATGTTGCGAATTGGCTCCACCATGGAATCTGCACGAAGGAGCAAGTGCTTGAGACACTGAAGAAAATGGCAAAGGTTGTAGATGAACAAAATAGTGGAGATCCCGCTTACCGCCCAATGGCTGCTGACTTCGATCAATCGGTTGCATTCCAGGCAGCATGTGACCTTGTTTTTGAGGGCTATGAACAGCCAAATGGCTATACAGAACCGATTTTGCACCGCCGCCGTCTTGAAGCGAAGTCCAAGTATGCTGTTAAGCAGTAGTAGTTTTAGAACAGGGCATGGATATGCCCTGTTTTTCTAAAGATCTGCAGACTTAAAGAAATCGAGGGGAGAAGGAAAAGATGAAATTTACTAGGTTTGAAGTTAATGGAGCAGTATATACAGGAGTCTCAGAGGGTGGCCAATTAAAAGAAATCAAAGGTGATATTTTCGGAGATTGGGAATATACTGGCCAGAGTTTTTCTCAGGATGCTGCTAAACAGCTTGCACCCTTGGTTCCAAATCAGATTATTGGAATTGGAGCTAACTATGTGTCAGTGAAATCAGATTTGCCTGAGACACTCCCGGAAATTCCTGTATTCTTCTATAAGCCTGTATCTTCTGTTATAGGGCCAGATGAGGATATTATCATTCCTGAAGGCATTGAAGAGGTGAAATTTGAATCCGAACTGGCAGTGGTCATTGGCAGAGAAGCTAAAAATGTAGCAGAGTCAGATGTGCTTGATTATGTTTTTGGCTATACAGTGGGGAATGATGTTACTGCACCTCAATTCTTCCATAATGATGGGCATTGGACTATTGGTAAATCCTTTGACACATTTACTCCGCTTGGTCCCGTAATTGAAACAGAACTGGATCCGTTTCAGGTTAAAGTGGAAGCAAAATTAAACGGCTCAGAGAAACAGAACAGCAGCACAGAGTTAATGATTATCCCGATCCGAAAAATGATTTCCTACCTGACTAATGTCATGACTCTGATGCCAGGAGACATAATCCTTACAGGAAGTCCTGTTGGAGCTGAGATGGTTAAGTCAGGCGATATTATCGAATGTGAGATCAAAGAGATTGGGACTCTGCGGAATACTTTTGCAGTGGCACGTGAAAGCGCAAAAACGGTATAATCTATCTGTAATCGATTAAGGTTTTTGCACCAGAGGTGAGTGTTGTGGAAAGAGAAAACATGGTCAAGTCCGTCAGCAGGGCACTGGATATTATTACATTGATCAGCCTGAAAAAAAGCGGTCTTGGCGTAACGGAAATTGCCAATCAGATTGATATCAATAAAAGCTCTGTTTATCGTATTCTTTCTACTCTTGTTCAGTACGGATTTATAGAACAGGATAGCGAGACCGGCAAGTACAAATTAGGGTATAAATTCCTGGAGATCAGTTCAAAACTGCTTGAATCAATCGATCTGCGTGCAGAGGCAAGACCTTTTTTGCAGGAGCTGGAAAATGAAACTAATGAAGTCATTCATTTGGTCGTTTACGATCAGGGAGAGGTTGTGTACATCGAGAAGCTTGAGGGCAATGAGACTCTAAGGATGCATTCTAAAGTCGGAAAACGTGCTCCAATGCATTGCACATCTGTCGGTAAAGCTATTCTGGCTCATCTGCCTTCAAGTGTTGTTGTTGATATCCTTGAAAGAAAAGGGATGCCGGTCCATACAGATAAAACCATTACGGATAAGGATGAATTTATGAAAGAACTGGGGCAGGTCAGGCAAAATGGCTATGCACTTGATCTTGAAGAAAATGAATACGGGATTACATGTGTTGCCGTTCCTATTTTTGACCACCTCGGCAAGGTCATTGCTGCAGTCAGTATTTCAGGCCCGACAATGAGAATGACAAGTGATCGTCTTGATGCATTAAAATCTATAATGGTAAGAACAGGACAAGGGATTTCCGTCCGGCTGGGACATGTCAGCCGAATAAGTTAGGTTTAGCCCAATATATCTTGATAAAAAGATATATTGGGCTAATTTTTTTGTATATACATACAAATATTTTTGTGTAAATACATAGATTAAATTTTCCAAATATTATTGAAATTATGAAAAATGTTTGTATAATAAAAATAAGCTTGGTTCATTGTTGTATAACAAAACAATTATAGTTATATAACATGTTTCGTAGTCCGCAACAAAGTGCAATTATTGTTCGCTATTACAAAACAAAAGGGGGAAAAGTAATTAATGAGTACTGGAATGTTAGCTTTATTATCATTATTGCCAATAATCGCAGTCGCAGTATTCCTTGTCGGACTGAGATGGCCGGCAAGTAAGGCTATGCCCATCTCGTACCTTGTAGCAGTTGTACTGGCGCTATTTGTCTGGAAGGTGTCGGGTGCAAAAGTAGCGGCTGCATCCATTAATGGCCTGGTTGTCGCCGGAACACTCCTATACATTATTTTTGGTGCAATTCTGCTTCTGAATACTCTGCAGGAAAGCGGCGGATTAAAGACCATACGCCAGGGATTTACCGATATCTCTCCTGACCGCAGAATTCAAGTGATTATCATTGCCTGGCTGTTTGGATCTTTCATTGAAGGCGCATCAGGGTTTGGGACTCCTGCAGCAGTAGCTGTACCGCTATTGGTTGGGCTGGGCTTCCCGGCGATGGCAGCTGTAATTGCCGGGATGGTCATTCAAAGCACACCAGTTTCATTCGGTGCAGTAGGTACTCCTATGCTCGTTGGTGTTCAGACCGGCTTATCTGGCAATGCGAGCCTTACAGATAATCTGCTTGGCCTGGTAACGCAAATTGCCGGACAAGTAGCTATTCTCCATATGATTGCAGGCACATTAATTCCTTTATTTGTGGTAGCTTTAATGACAAGATTCTTTGGCAAGAACAAATCATTTACAGATGGGATAAAAATTTGGAAGTTTGCACTGTTCGCATCTTTTGCCATGACAATCCCTTATGTAATTGTCGCAAATGTTCTTGGACCTGAATTCCCGTCTATGATTGGCGGATTAGCTGGTTTAGCAATTGTTGTTTTTGCAGCTAAAAAAGGTTTTCTTATGCCTCCTAAGGATCAGGTCTGGGATTTTGAAGAGAAATCCAAGTGGGATCCTGAGTGGACCGGCAAACTTGAAATCAAAGCAGTTGCTCATAAAAGCGGAAGCATGACCATGATGCGTGCCTGGACTCCTTATGTTTTAGTCGGTCTGTTTTTAGTATTGTCGAGATTGAAATCGCTTCCATTTTTAGGATGGCTTCAGTCGTGGACTGTTAAGTTTGAAAACATTTTTGATTCCGGCATCACCTCAAGTTTCCAGCCGCTGTATTTGCCGGGTACCATTTTTATTCTTGTATCCGTTATCACCTATTTTATTCATGGAATGAATTCCAGTTCATACAAAAAAGCCTGGGCAGATTCAGGAAAGACAACTGTAGCTGCTTCAACAGCTTTAATTTTCACAGTTCCGATGGTACAGGTTTTCATCAATACCGGCGGGGGAGATGCTGGCTATAATCAGATGCCGATCGAACTCGCAAATGGTGCCGCAGCTCTTGCTGGAGAATTCTGGCCATTCTTCGCAACGTTTATAGGAGGTATTGGTGCATTTATCGCAGGAAGTAATACTGTAAGTAATATGATGTTTTCTTTATTCCAATATGATGTTGGTTCGCAGATAGGAGTGGATGCAACCTGGATTGTAGCCCTTCAGGCAGTCGGCGGAGCAGCTGGAAACATGATATGTGTCCATAACGTGGTGGCTGCATCAGCTGTTGTTGGTCTTGTCGGAAAAGAAGGCGCTGTCATTCGTAAGACTCTGTTCCCATTCTTCTATTATGCATTGCTGGCTGGATCAGTCGGCTACTCGATTGTATGGTATTCGCAAAAAGGAATCTTCAATCTTGGTTCCTTCGTTGCGGTTGGCATCGCAGTCGCAGCTGTATATATCATCGCAACAAACAATAGACGTTCCAACATGATTTTGCCTCCGCCTCCGGTGAATGTGAAATCTGCTAAATAAGAATACTTATAACTGGTTTAGCCCTTTGGCTGAACCAGTTTTTTCTTTTTATAAATATTTTTATATTTCCTCTTCTCTTTTCCAATTACTTGTAATATAATCTTACTGTATTAACTGTACTATGAATGATAGTACACTGTATACAGATGGGAGGGTAAGTATGTTTGAATTGGACGTAAGGAGCCGAAAGCCTATATATGAACAGCTGGTTGAGCGGCTTAAAGAGCTGATCATCACCGAGGTCTTAGCAGCAGATGAACAGCTGCCTTCCGTTCGAACGCTGGCCCATCAGCTGACAATCAACCCCAATACGATTCAAAAAGCATACAGGGAACTTGAATCCCAGGGCTATATTTATTCTATAAAGGGGAAGGGCAGTTTTGTCAGTCCAGCGACTCCCAATCTGAACAGTGAAAAAATAGAAAAAGTGAGAAATGAGCTTTCAAAGCTTTTATCAGAAGCTATATATCTTGGAATCACAAGTGATGAATTATTTAAGATGATTCAGAAATTAGAAGCAGCTATAGGGGGTGGGATAGAAGATGATCAAAATCCGTAATGTACGTAAATCATTCGAGGAGATGGATGCTGTCGAAAATGTCTCCATCGAAGTCAATAAAGGGTCCATATACGGCTTGCTTGGGTCAAATGGAGCAGGGAAAACAACGCTCTTGAAGCTTTTGGCAGGCATCTATGCGGAGGATGAGGGGTCTGTTGCTATTGACGGCCAGCCGGTCTTCGAAAATCCGGTAATTAAAGAAAAGATCTTTTTTATTCAGGATCATCCCTATTTTCTTCCTCAATATACAGTTAAGCAAATGGCTCAATTTTATCAAAATATTTACAGCAGATGGGATGACGGCCGCTTTGTGGAACTTGCTGCAATTTTTGAAATGGACATACATAAAAAGATTCATAGATTTTCAAAAGGCATTCAAAGGCAGGCTGCTTTTATCCTTGCTTTGTCTGCCAGGCCGGAAGTTTTAATTTTGGATGAGCCTATGGATGGCCTGGACCCGGTTATGAGAAAAAAAGTGAAAAGCCTGCTTATAGACGAGGTTGCCGAAAGAGAAATGACCATTCTTATTTCCTCTCATAACCTGCGTGAAGTGGAAGATTTATGTGATTTTATTGGCATCATGCATAAAGGGCGTATGATCCTGGAAAAAGACCTGGATGACCTTAAAACAGATACACATAAGATTCAAGTGGCTTTTAAAGGATCTGTACCAGCCATTTTCGATCCGCTGAAAATTCTTCATAAAGAAAAAAGAGGCAGTATTATGATCTGCATTGTAAAGGGAGATGCGAAGGAAATATCGTCATATGTAGAACAATTTAAGCCAGTGATTTTTGATATGCTTCCCCTTACATTAGAGGAAATCTTCATTTATGAAATGGGGGACATTGGATATGCAGTCCAAAACATCCTTGGTTAGGAGGGAAATTCTAAAAACGATTTTCAGAAGTGTCGGCTGGGTTTCCATTGTATATTTTCTCGGTCTGTTCTTCGCTATTCCACTTGATATAATAATGAATTCTTCAGAGGAACAGCGGAAATTTCTGGACATTGACAATCTGTTTCAATACAACTTCCAGATCCAGTTTATTTTTAATATATCAGTGCCGGTGATCTTGTCTGTGTTCTTATTCAGATACACACAGGTAAAACAGTATAGCGATTTAATGCACAGCCTCCCAGTCAAGCGGGATTCCATTTTCCATCAGTATGCTTTATCAGGAATCATGCTATTAATTACGCCTGTTTTACTCATTGCTTTAATAGTCCTGATCCTTTACCAGCCCATGAATTTGCAGGAGTTCTATTCAATTGGGGAGATATTCAATTGGGTGGGCATCACCCTTTTATTTAATATTGTGATTTACCTGGCAGGAGTTTCTGTAGGAATGCTGACGGGATTATCCGCCGTTCAGGGTGCCTTAACGTATATTTTCCTCTTGCTCCCTGTAGGCATGATCATTTTAGTCTCTATTAATTTGCCATTCTATTTATTTGGCTATCCAGACCAATATTATATGGCAAGCAAATTTGAGAAGTTTTCTCCCTTAATTGCATTATCTCAGATGAACATGCGCACTCCCTCAAGCGCAGAGGCTGCTATTTATCTCTTGCTTATTTTGTCTCTGTATTGTCTTGGTTTGCAGATCTATAAAAGGAGAAGGATGGAGGCTGTCTCCCATGCCCTGGTTTTTCCGATTACAAAACCCATCTTTAAATATGGTGTAACTTTTTGCACGATGCTTTTAGGGGGGGGATATTTCGGTGAGATGCGCGGCGGCATGAGCTGGCTTATAGCTGGCTACGTGTTTGGAGCATTGATTGGATATGCGGCTGCCGAAATGGTTCTGCAAAAATCATGGCGTGTGACCATTAATGTGAAAGGATTGCTGGCATACACAGCTTTAATGGCGGCTTTATTCGTCTTATTCCAATTTGATTTTACTCAATATGAAAAAAGTGTACCACGGGGCAATGAAATTGAGCGGGTTCATTTTAGCGAGAGTTTTTACCTTTATAGTGATATCGATCATGAGGAACCCTTATATTTGAAAGAATACGAGAATATAGATTTGGTCAGAAGATTTCATGAGACGATTATAAAGGACGAAAACAGGCTTGCGCAGATTCCGGGCCGCGATTCAGTTTTTATCGTGTATGAACTGAAGAATGGCGAAAAGCTAATCCGTGATTACAGGATTAATAAAAAGGAATACCAGCCATTTCTTAAGCTGATTTATGAATCCGATGAATACAAAAAGGCTACCAATGAAATCTATCAGGTTTCAGCCGATGACACTACAAAGATAACGATTACTCCAACTGGACCTGTTAATAAACGGGCGGTCATTACAGACGATAAAGATCTAAAAGAGGCTATTGAGATATTGACGGAAGAAGTTGATTCTGCTTCCTTTGAAGAGCTCCAGGGAAGTGACGAGCCATATGCGCACATTGAGATTTTTTATAATGACAGCAATAAAGCATATATGCCTTGGTATCCTTCTTATGCAAGGTTTGAGGAATGGCTGGAAGAAAAGTCACTATTGAATGAAGCAAGAGTGAACAGCAATGATATCTCTTATGCTTTGGCTGCAAAAGCGAAGGATATCGATATCAATTTTGCAGCCGGGTACTCGTATGAAGAAGTTTTTGAAGAAATGAGAAATAGCAAATCTGCCGTCAAATTAACGGATAAGGAACAATTAGAAAGCAGCTTGAAAAATTCAGAAGGATTCATTGATGGAGACTATATTATTGCGTTCTATTTTGATGAGCAAAGGACAATTGATATTAAAAGCTTCACAGAAAAAACAGTTCCAGCCTTTATAAAAGAACGGCTCCAATAAAAGGTTAGAAACCTATAGGAGAGGGGGATTAAAGTGATTAAACCTTCAGTGGATATGAGAGAGATCTGCAGGCTATACAATAAACGGCTCTATCATATTGCTTATAATATAACAAGGGATCATTATCTTGCACAGGATGTTGTGCAGGAATCGCTGCTCAAAGCATATAAAAAAATGGACAGCATTGATGATCAGGAAAAGCTGGGGGCCTGGTTATCCTCGATTGCAACCAGAACTGCGATTGATTTTGTCCGAAAAGAAAGAAGGACAAATGAGAGAATACAGGATTCCGTTGATTTTGAAAACTGCATGGGAAATAAATATATTGATGCCGGGCTTGAAGCAGAAGTCAATTTGCTTGAGGAGCAGATATATGCTTATGTAGATTCCCTCTCCTATGAACAGAAAAGGGTTTTCCTGCTTAAAACAAAGCACGGGCTGAAAGAGAAAGAAATAGCGGACATTCTCCATCTCAACCCAAACACTGTCAAAACAAAATTGTATCGGGTTAGGCAGCACCTTAGAGAAATTCTTGGCGATCGGTATTTGGCATAGAAAAACAGCTTCTGAAATGGAGCTGTTTTTTTGTGCAATTACAGGGAATTGATAAATAATCAGCAGGAATTCGGCCACTCAGCAGGAAAATCTGCATTCCTAATGGAAATGTCTTCATAGAAAAACCTGATTAATAAAAGGAGGTTCACTATGGAAGTGAAAGATTGCAGGGCCTTTATCACTGGCGGTGCCTCAGGGCTTGGCGAGGCGACTGTGAGAAAAATAGCCGGCTGCGGCGGAAAAGTTCTTATTGCAGATTTGGCGGAGGATCGGGCAAGCCATCTTATCAAGGAACTGGGGGGAAATGTTCTTTTTTTGAAAACGGATGTAACAAAAGAAGAAGACGTAAAAAGAGCAGTGGCATTTGCATCTGAACAATTTGGCAGCTTTAATACTGCCGTTAACTGTGCCGGCATAGGAATTGCCGCCAAGCTGATTGGCCGAAAGGGAGTCCATACACTGGAGATATTCCAAAAGGTCATTACGATTAATCTGATCGGGACTTTTAACGTCATTCGGCTGGCTGCTGAACAAATGGCAAAGAATGAGCCAAATGAACAAGGTGAAAGGGGCGTCATTATTAACACGGCCTCCGTAGCAGCCTTTGAAGGACAAATTGGCCAGGCTGCATATAGTGCATCAAAGGGCGGTGTGGTTGGCATGACCTTGCCAATTGCCAGAGAGCTGGCGGGTTATGGAATTCGTGTTATGACAATTGCCCCCGGTTTGTTTAATACACCTATGTTTGATTCGCTGCCTGAAGTGGCAAGGAATTCCTTGGGGCAAATGGTGCCTTTTCCTTCAAGGCTGGGATATCCTGAGGAGTATGCCAGGCTGGCAGAGAGTATTTTAGTGAATCCGATGCTGAATGGAGAAACGATCCGTCTGGATGGCGGCATCCGTATGCAGCCAAAGTAATAAAGAGAGAGCTGTTCTTTATACAAAGGCAGTTTCCGCAAGGTTTGTTGCTTTTTGTATATTAATTAATTAGTTGATTGGAGAGAGCAGCCTGGAGCGTAAATCAACGGACAACAATGATAGGCGAAAAAAATTTATACGAAAAAAGACTTTACGAAAGACAGATATTTTAAAAAAATGAATTTTAAATGTTCTAAAAATATAGATAATTATTGTACAATATAATTGTAAGCCTTTACAAAGGCAGTGAATAATACTTTGTGTTATGTCAAAAAAATTTTAGATTCGGAGGATCATAATATGGCTGCTTCATACATACAGGAAGAGCATGAAATTTTTCGGGAATCTCTGCGTAAGTTTTTAGAGAAGGAAGCATATCCGTATTATGACAAATGGGAAGAGGACAGGATCATTCCCCGGGATTTTTGGCACAAGATGGGGGAGCAAGGTTTTTTATGCCCTGATATTGATGAAAAATATGGCGGAAGCAATGTTGATTGGGGCTTCTCAGTAGTCATTAATGAAGAACTTGAACGGGTTGGTTCAGGCATGGTGGGAATTGGGCTCCACAATGATATTGTTGTTCCTTACATTACTGCTTATGGAACAGATGAGCAAAAGGAAAGGTGGCTGCCAAAGTGTGCAGAAGGTGAAATCATTACTGCTATCGCAATGACTGAACCTGGCGCCGGATCTGATTTAGCCGGCATCAGAACGACAGCAAGGCTTGATGGGGACTATTACATAGTGAATGGTGAAAAGACCTTTATAACCAATGGAATTCATGCCGATTTAATCATCATAGCCTGTAAAACCAATCCCAATGCAGTTCCCAGGCATAAAGGAGTAAGCTTGCTTGCGATCGAGAGGGGAACAAAGGGGTTTTCAAGAGGAAGAAAATTAAACAAGGTTGGCCTTCACTGTCAGGATACGGCAGAGTTAATTTTTGAAGATTGCATGGTTCCGAAAGAAAATCTGATTGGAGAAGAAGGGAAAGGTTTTCTGTATTTGATGGATAAGCTGCAGCAGGAAAGACTTGTCGTTGCAATCGCTGCCCAGGTGGCTGCAGAGGAAATGCTTAATTTAACAATGAATTATGTTAAGAATCGCGAGGCATTCGGAAAACCGGTCAGCCAGTTTCAAAACACTCAATTTAAGATTGCCGAAATGGCAACAGATATTGAGATGGGAAGGTCGTTTCTTGATCAATTGATCACAGAGCATATGGCAGGGAAAGATGTAGTTACAAAGGTCTCCATGGCGAAATGGAAGCTTACTGAAAACGCCCGGAATATTGCCGCAGAATGCATGCAGCTTCATGGCGGCTATGGCTACATGGAAGAATACGAGATTGCGAGGAGATACAGGGATATACCAGTTGCCAGTATATATGCAGGTACAAATGAAATCATGAAAACTATTATTGCGAAGAACATGGGTTTATAAGGAGGAGTAAACATGCGTGAAGCTGTCATTGTCGAAGGTGTCAGAACACCAGTAGGAAGAAAAAACGGCTTTTTAAAAGATATCAGGGCGGATGATCTGGCTGCTGAAGCACTAAAGGCACTTGTCGGACGTGCAGGCATAGATCCGCATTTCATTGATGATGTCATTCTTGGATGTGTCTCGCAAATAGGCGAACAAACAGGGGATATTGCAAGGGTCGCAGCATTGATAGCCGGTTTTCCGATTGAAGTGCCGGGGACCACCATTGACCGTCAATGCGGCTCCAGCCAGCAGGCTGTTCATTTTGCAGCTCAGGCGATTTTGGCGGGAGATATGGATATTGTGATCGCAGGCGGTGTCGAAAGCATGTCCCGTGTCCCTATCGGCTCCAGTTATCAGGGTGCAGGATTCAGTGAAAAACTGACAGACAGACATGAAATCATTCACCAGGGTTTATCAGCTGAACGCATTGCTGAAAAATATGGTTTTACAAGAGAAGAACTTGATCACTATTCATTAGAGAGCCACCAAAAGGCTTTAAAAGCACAGGCGGAAAAGCGTTTTGAGAGAGAGATTGCACCCTTAGATGCGACATTGTCTGATGGGCAGCTTATGACGGTATCGGAGGACTCCGGCCCCAGAAAGGAAACTTCGCTGGAAGCACTAGGAAGCTTACGAACTGTTTTTAAAGAGAATGGAGTCATTCATGCAGGGAATTCAAGTCAAATCAGCGATGGGGCCGCTGCACTATTAATTATGTCACGGGATAAAGCAGAGGAGCTTGGAATGAAGCCAAGGTTCAGGATTCTTGCCCGTACAGCAGTTGGCTCTGATCCTACTTTAATGCTGACTGGACCGATACCGGCAACTGAGAAAGTGTTAAAGAAAGCTGGACTGGCTATTGAGAACATCGACGTGTTTGAAGTGAACGAAGCATTCGCTCCTGTTCCGCTCGCCTGGCTGAAAGAAACAGGAGCCGATCCCGCAAAGCTTAATCCAAACGGCGGAGCCATTGCACTCGGCCATCCTCTGGGGGGCAGCGGTGCACGGCTGATGGTTACCATGATGCATGAACTGGAAAGAACAGGGGGGCGCTATGGACTGCAGACCATGTGTGAAGGCCTTGGAATGGCGAATGCAACTATTATTGAACGATTAGACTGAAAAATGGGGAGGAATAAAAATGACTACTACTATTGGGAGAATTTTTGATTTAACTGCCGGAAAGTTTCCGAATAAAGAAGCCCTGTATGATGTCAGGAAAAATCTTCGTCTTACCTATAAGGAATGGAGTCTTGAGATCAATAAATTGGCGAATTCCTTAATGAATGACGGCGTCAGAAAGGGCGACAGGGTTTCAACCTACCTTTTTAATACAGAGGAACTTGCAACAGCATTCTTTGCATGTGCAAAAATCGGTGCCATTTTTAATCCCATCAACTTTAGGCTGATGTCAGAAGAAGTTGCTTATATCCTTCAGGATGCAGATCCAAAAGTAGTGTTATTTGAACAAATGCTGGAATCCGGCATTACCCCAATTGCTAAACGTTTTCCTCATACTGCCTTCTGGTTCATTGATGACAATGCACCCGGATATGCTTCATCCTATCGGGAAAAAGTGGATGCAGCATCGCACGACGAAATCGAAATAGAAATTGACGAAAATGACTTGTACGCGATTATGTACACGAGCGGTACCACTGGTAGACCAAAAGGAGTTGTACACAGGCATCGGGATATGGCTGAACAAAGTTTAATCGTAATAGGAGCCACAAAGCTTGAAAGCAGTGACAATGGTCTTGTGACTGCTCCAATGTTCCACTGTGCAGAGCTTCACTGTGCCTTTTTGCCGAGGGTGCATGTGGGGGCTAAAAATACCATCCTCCATCACTTTGATGCAAAAGAAGTATTACAGTTAATTTCAGATGAGAAGATTACAAAGTTTTTTGCAGCACCTACCATGTGGAATATGCTGCTGCAGGAAAACTTAAGCGATTATAATCTGGAAAGCCTGAAGCTGGGACTGTATGGAGCAGCTCCAATGGCGCCGGCACTTGTGTATGCATGCCGGGAAAAATTAGGCATCTCCCTTGTACAGGCATATGGAATGACCGAGATGGGGCCTGCTATTACGTTTTTATCTGAAGATGATCAGATCCGGAAAGCAGGGTCTGCAGGACAGGCATGTTTAAACCATGAAATAAGGATTGTAAGACCGAATGAAAATGGTCCATCTGATCCTGATGATATGGTGCCGGCAGGGGAAACAGGTGAAATCATTGTAAAAGGTCCATGCATGATGAATGGTTATTTCAATCGGGATGAGGCAAACAGCCTTGCCATGCATGGAGGCTGGTACCACTCTGGTGACATAGGATATCTGGATGATGAAGGCTATTTGTACGTTAAAGACAGAGTCGATGATATGATCATTAGCGGCGGAGAAAACATTTACCCCCGGGAAGTGGAAGATATTTTATATACGCATATTGGCGTACTGGATGTGGCAGTGATTGGCCAGCCTGATGACCGCTGGGGTGAGACGGTCACAGCATTTGTCGTAAAAAAAGATCCGGCACTATCTGAAAATGAGCTGGATGAACTTTGCAGGAATAGTGATGAACTCGCTAATTATAAGCGGCCAAGAAAATACGTATTCTGTGAAGCGCTGCCAAGGAATGCGAGCGGAAAGATACAGAAGTTTATGCTCCGCAAGCAGCTGGAGGATCTGTTCGCTGACGGAAAAATTTAGCCGGAAGAAAGGGATGCATGATGTTAAAAGGCATAAGAGTAATCGATTTTTCCAATTATCTTCCTGGTCCGTTTGCTTCCCAGAGGCTTGCAGAGCTTGGAGCTGAAGTGATTAAGGTTGAATCTTTGACGGGTGACCCCGCAAGGCAGCTGGATATTAAAATACAGGGTACAGGAGCAGTGTTTGCCGCCAACAACCGAGGTAAAAAAAGCATTACACTCAATCTGAAGAGTGAGGAAGGAAGAAGTGCAGCCCTAAAGCTGATTTCTGAAAGTCATGCCGTGCTGGAAAGCTTTCGGCCAGGAGTCATGAAAAAACTCGGACTTGATTATGAGACTGTAAAAAGACATAAACCTGCTATCGTTTATTGCTCCCTTACAGGCTACGGGGAGAATAAAGATTTTCAATATTTAGGCAGTCATGATTTGAACTATATGGCAGTAAGCGGCGCCCTTTCCCAGCTGAAGGACCGCAGCGGCCGTCCTGTTCACCCGTCCAATACAATAGCGGACTTTATGGGAGGAATGGCTGCGAGCGAAAGGATACTGGCAGCCCTGCTTTCCGGCAAAGGCGGGCATCACTCCATTTCCATTGCTGAAGTGATGGCTTCCATCATGGGAAACCATTTGCTGATTGAAAAAGAAACGGGTTATCCAAATGGACTTCCGGTACTAAGCGGGGAAATCGTCGCCTACTCCATTTATGAGACAAAGGATGCGCGGTTTGCTGCACTTGCTGCATTAGAGCCGAAGTTCTGGATAAACTTCTGCAGGAGTGCCGGCAGAGAGGATTGGATTGATTCCCATTTCTCCCGTGCCTCTGGCAATAATCCTGTATTTTTGGAGATGACCGAATTATTTAAAAGCAGGACATTAAAAGAGTGGACTGAATTCGGGCAAAGAGTTGATTGCTGCCTGACTCCGGTATTGGAGACGGGTGAATTAAAAGACTTTCCACTTTTTAGGAGGATTTATGAACGAGACGGGAATTACCCTTTCGTTAAAATGCATGGAGGAATGGACTCGGCAGTGGATGGCCCTCCAAAACTGGGAGAACATAATGAGGAAGTCTTAAACACTATTGCTGGAATGTCAGCAGAGAAATTAAATTTATGACAGAAAATTAAAGTATGTCCTGAAAGAATGAAGAGTCCCTAATCATGAAGATGATTAGGGACTCTTCATGTTTTATGCCTCAAAAATTGTGACACTTGCGAGATTAAGTCGAGTCACTCTTCCAAATGGATTTTAGCCTTTGAATATTCGAAAGAGAGGGGATGCTGCTGAGATTAAATGGTATAATGAAGGGGAATATATATTAAAATAAACTTTTTTCTATTTTTGGAGTGTGATGGTCACTAGTGCGTTTTATTAAAACAATCCCCAATATAGTCACTTTGGGTAATCTATATTGCGGTTTTCTTTCAATCGGAATGGCAGCCAATGGCGAATTTAAAAATGCAGCAATATTAATTTTAATCGGCATGATGCTTGATAGCATGGACGGCAGGCTGGCAAGAATGCTGAAAGCGGATAGTACGCTTGGAAAAGAACTTGATTCGCTGGCAGATATTGTTACATTTGGTGTTGCCCCTTCATTTTTGGTCTTTTATACATATTTTTTTCAATTTGGAATTCTTGGATTGATTGTTTCAGGTCTTTTTCCTTTATTCGGGGCATATCGGCTTGCCCGATTCAATATCAGTCCCCCAAAGTCCTCATTAAATTATTTTATAGGAGTTCCGATAACAGCAGCAGGAGGGATCATGGCCATACTGACCCTTTTTGGTGACCGTATTCCCAATATCATCACAACTGTTGTGTTTACTGCACTATGCTTTCTAATGGTAAGCAGAATTCGGATCCCCAGCTTTAAGGAAGTTCCTCTTCCAAAATACGGGACGATTGTTACCATTTTTCTAGGAAGTGTCCTGTACGTTATTTATAAGGGCTCCTATGGACCATTCCCCGATTTAATTTATATTGCGATTCCGCTATACATTGCATATTTGACCTACCGGTTCATTAAAGGTAAAAACAAAAAAGATATCGATTAAGTAGAAAAGAGAAAGCGCCTTGCCCACCTTCGGCACCTTGAGGGGGGCTGCTTGCGCAGGAAAGTTATCGAAGTTTAAAGTTATACTTTTTTACAAAAAAAAGGCCGGAATGGCCTTTTTATTTGTAAAATACTTTGTCTATATTATATTTTGCATGAAGGGTATTAATGATATAAGTCTCATAAATTTCGCGCTCCATGCTGTCTTCAACGTAAATGACTGCAATTTTATAGACATCATCACGATGATTTTTTATTGGGGAAACATTATCTTCAAAATGCTTTTTCACGCGCTGCCTTAATTTTCGTGCCTTCCCAGCAAAGAGCAGATCTTCATTCGCATCGAAGAACAGAATCATGCCGCCCTTGTCTCTTGGTATCTTATGATAATCTGTGAAACCATAGACACTGCTAAGGTCACTTTCTCCTGCCTGCCCCGTTTGCCTGCTTCTTGTAATGACGAGATTTGGCTCGGGAATTTCAATTTTTATCAATATCATCACTTCCTATTCTAAGATTAAAGAGTACCATAAATTTCATATGTAATCCACATTAAAAGCATCATGGGATTCTGCCTGGCCCCAGAAACCTAGTGAACTGCAGGTTGCCCTCCTATCTTCGGAACATTTAGAACTCGATCATCTAAAGATCATGCAAAACTTGCCGTGCTACATGTACTGCTGAAAAAATTTTTAAATGCTTGGATTATATAGAGTGTAATTGTTTTTGTCTTTCTTTTGTCATATTCAGCAGCACTTCATTATTAAGCGAGCGTGCCATTTTAAGGGTGAGGTCCAAAATCTTCTTGATTCCTTCCTTCTGGCCGTAATCAATAGCTACCCGATCACATTGAACTTCAGTATCTGTACAGATTATATTCTTTCCAGCCGGATAGGTAATATGTCCAATTTCATGCAAAATTATGGCTTCTTTTATTTCTCTGTCTGAACAGAACTTTTCATAATCATAGACGACAATAAACCATTCATAATGCGCATCCAGGGATCGATAAAACATAGTCAGGAGTCTGCAGTCAATATTCCAAAAGCTCAGCCAGTTTTCATCGTTTAGACCAAAGTTTTTTAAAACAGTATGTTTATCTTCTAATATGGCTATTTTTCTTTCTCGGCCGCAATAGGCTAAGGAAAGCTCTTCACACAAACAGATCAAGTCAGATTCTCCTTTTATTTAATTTCGAATTACTAGCATTGTTATGTAAGCGGCACTTTTTTAATCACCAGCCAATAAGAAATTAATGGATCTGTTGCAAACCTGCCATGCTGCAGTAAAATGCCAAAAAAGGGACAGCACATACATTTAAGGAAAATCTGAGAGAGGAAATGATTTAGTCGTGATTTAACTAGTAATCCAAAAGCGGGGCATCAGCAGCCTTCATAATGGGTGAAGCTGGACTAAGACCAAACTAAGCTGGGCACATTGTGTTCAGCTATTCTTCTTTCTATTTACATAAAGAGTGTGCATACTATTTACGACTTAGCTCATAGTGAAAAATACTTACACATAAGGAATTTGTCATATCAATATTCCCAATCACATAGAAATGAAAAATAGCTTAGCACTGAAAAATATTTTAAATATTAAAAGGAGAAAATAAACATGTAAAGAATATTTAAACTATTCATAATTTTATAAAAAATACTTTGCTTATCGAAATAAAGGGGGTTGAAAGATTGGGGATTTTAGAGATAAAAGATGCTACTTTAAGGTTTGGAGGTGTAGTAGCTCTCGATCATGTCTCATATGAAGTGCAGGAAGGAGAGATTTTTTCGCTTATTGGGCCAAATGGGGCAGGGAAGACAAGTATGCTGAATTGCATTAGCGGACTATACAAGCCTTCATCTGGTTCCATCCACTTCAAAGGGGAAGATATTACCCGCTATAAACCTCACAAAAGAGCCAGTATGGGTATTGCCCGGGCATTCCAGAACATCGAACTTTTTCCGCATTTATCTGTTTTGGACAATCTGATGCTTGGCAGGCATGTCAGAATGAAAACCGGGCTTCTTGCAGGAGGATTTTATTGGGGAAAGGCGCAAAGAGAGGAAATTGAACATCGGAAAAAAGTTGAGCAGGTAATCGATTTTCTTGAAATTGAGGATATCCGCAATACTCCCGTGGGAACTCTTTCGTATGGATTGCAGAAAAGGGTCGAAACCGGCAGGGCTCTGGCACTGGAACCTGACATCCTTCTTCTGGATGAGCCGATGGCAGGCATGAATAGTGAAGAAAAAGAGGACATGGCCAGATACATTATCGACATTCATGAAGAAATGAATACAACCATTATATTAATTGAACACGACATGGGAGTTGTTATGGATTTATCCGATCACATTGCAGTTCTTGATTTCGGGAAACTGATTGGCTACGGGACGCCCGAAGAGATTCAGAATAATCCTAGAGTCATAGAAGCTTATCTGGGAGAAGAGAATGCCGTATAACAGATAATTCGGCTAAAAGTTAGTTTTATTTTTTAGGAGGGGGGAGCGATTCTATGAGCATGACATTTACGCAGCTGCTGATTGAAAGGGCTTACACAAAAGGGTCACAAGTTGCTTTAAGAGAAAAAGAATTTGGAATTTGGAATGAAATCACGTATGAAGCGTTCTTGGAGAAAGTTATGAATTTCAGCTTGGGGTTGGCATCTTTAGGTCTGAAAAGGGAGGATAAGCTAGCCATTATTGGCGATAACAGACCTGAATGGGTAATCAGTGAGCTTGCTGTGCAAAGCTTGGGCGGCATTTCAGTCGGAATCTATCAGGAATCCTTACCTGCTGAACTTAGTTACATCATTGATAATTGTGACGCAACTATAATAGTAGCAGAAGATCAGGAGCAAGTGGATAAGCTTCTGGAAATTAAAGACTCCATTCCTAAAGTCAGAACGATTATTTATTATGATTCACGGGGCATGAGAAGTTACCGGGAGGATTTTCTTTTTGAATTTGAAGAGGTTCTGCAAATGGGACGGGTTTATCACACTGAGCAGCCTGATTTATTTGCACAGGAAGTTGATAAAGGTTCTGCAGATGACGTGGCTATTTTATCATATACTTCAGGAACGACAGGCAATCCGAAAGGAACGATGCTTACTTACAGGAATCTGATAGACATGGCTAAAAACCTATCAGACATCGATCCGCTGACTGATAAGGATGAATATGTATCATTCCTTCCGCTTGCCTGGATCGGGGAACAAATGATGACCTTTGCTATGGGCTTATACAATGGGATGACGATTAATTTCCCTGAAGAGCCGGCAACCGTATTGGAAGACCTTCGGGAAATTGGGCCACAGGTTATGTTTTCACCTCCAAGAATATATGAAGATATGGTATCTCGCTTTCAGGTCAGAATTCAGGACAGCGGCTGGCTAAAAAGAAAGATATATAATTTGTGCAAGCCGATAGGCGAGAAGGCAGCCAAAGCACATTTTGAAAACAAACCTGTCAGCACTGGAACGAAGGTTCTCTATAGAATTGCTGATTATCTGATGTTCAGTGCGATTCGCGATCATTTCGGACTCCTGAAGATCAAGCGCGCTTATACCGGAGGTGCCCCTTTAGGCCCAGATGTATTTGAGTTCTTCCACAGCATAGGAGTCAATGTGAAAAGCATTTATGGGCAGACAGAAGTTTCAGGCATATCTATTGTGCACAGGGACGGAGACATTAAGCTGGACAGTGTTGGAATTCCTATTCCTGGAACAGAAGTGAAAATTTCTGATGAAGGAGAAATTCTGATCAAAAGCTCAAGCGTCTGCAAAGGGTACTATAAAAACGAGAAAAGTACAATCGAAACCATTCAGGATGGCTGGCTACATACAGGGGATGCAGGGAGGCTGGATGAAGATGGGCATTTGTATATCATTGACCGTATTAAAGATGTCATTCGCCTTGATACAGGTGAGATGTTCTCCCCGCAATTTATCGAAAATAAGCTGAAATTCAGTTCGTTCATACAGGAAGCGGTAGCAATCGGGAAGGATCGCCCATATGTGGTTGCCATGATCAATATCGATATGAAAAATGTAGGGCGCTGGGCAGAGAAAAATCAAATCAGCTATACAACTTATACCGATTTATCATCCAAACCGGAAGTGCTGGAACTGATCGAAAAACAGGTGCAGGAAATCAATCAGACCCTGCCTGAAAAAGCCCGGGTGAAAAAATTCGTTCTTCTTTATAAAGAACTGGATGCAGATGATGAAGAGCTTACAAGAACAAAGAAAGTCCGCAGGCAGTTTGTTGCTAGAAAATATCAGGCCTTAATCGATGGTCTTTATACAGAGGACAAAAAAATACGGGTCAATGGCACGATCAAGTATCGTGATGGCATGGAACAAACCATCCAAACAACGCTTCAAGTCATTTTTTTGGATGAAGGAGAGGGGGCAGCTTAATGACTTTTTTCTTGCAGATGCTCGTAACAGGAATAGTTGTAGGAAGTGTTTATGCACTTGTGGCACTGGGTTTTGTGCTTATTTATAAATCCAGTGACGCCATCAACTTTGCACAAGGAGAGTTCCTTTTAATTGGAACGTATGTATGTTTAACGCTTATTACAGCCTACAACATTCCGTTTATTGCAGCCCTTTTAATTGCGCTTATGTTCAGTGCCGTTTTAGGATTTGTCATTGAACGTATTGTTCTGCGTCCGTTTATTGGAGAGCCGGTCATATCGATGATAATGGCGACGATCGGTTTATCGAGTGTTCTTGCTGGGATTGTCCATATTATTTGGGGACATGAAACACGTGTGTTTCCAAAAATCTTCTCAGAACAGCCGATTAATCTTGGTGAGATTGTCATTGCACCTGTCTATTTATGGTCACTTTTAATCGTTGTGGCTATGCTTATCATTTTCACCCTCTTTTTCAAATATTCGAAGCTGGGAATTGCGATGAGGGCAACCGCAGATGATCAGCAGGCGGCTATGTCAATGGGTATC
The DNA here is from genome assembly GCF_964223445.1 of Cytobacillus sp. Taxonomy (NCBI): domain Bacteria; kingdom Bacillati; phylum Bacillota; class Bacilli; order Caryophanales; family Bacillaceae; genus Cytobacillus; species Cytobacillus sp. The sequence goes on along the minus strand of NZ_CAXQGS010000022.1, from coordinate 18,915 downwards.
AGCGTTAAGATGATTTTCGCAGTTGCCTGGGCAATTGCTGCAATTGTTTCTGCGGTTGGTGGCATCCTTCTCGGGAACATAAATGGTGTTAATGCATCCCTTTCAGCGATCGGCTTAAAAGTACTTCCGGTTGCCATCTTAGGAGGACTTGACAGTATCCCCGGGGCCATCATCGGGGGACTGATCATCGGCATTCTTGAGAGCTTGACTGGCGGATATCTTGATCCATTGGTTGGTGGCGGTCTGAAAGAGGTTATGCCGTTTGTCATCCTCGTATTTATCCTTATGTTCAAGCCATATGGTTTGTTCGGAAAAAAAGAAATCGAGAGGGTGTAACCGATGAGAAATCCTTTTGTAATGGATTGTGGAGAATTCCATGTAAATTATAAACAAGATATGGCCATCTGGAAAATCTCCAGAGTAAGGATGCGGGTATTCATTCTTCTGGCAATATTTGCAGTCTTTCCGATGTTTGCATCCGATTATATCATTGGACTGGCAACGCTTTGCGGAATTGCCGCGATTGGTGCGATTGGCCTGAACATCCTGACGGGCTTTACGGGCCAGATTTCCATAGGGGTAGGCGCGTTTCTCGGAGTAGGCGGATATACGTCGGCCATTCTGACAGCCAAGCTTGGATTAAGCTTTTGGATTGCCATGCCGACAGCCGGCATTGTGACGGCGATTGTAGGCGGACTATTCGGATTGCCTTCCTTAAGGCTAAAAGGATTATATTTAGCCATTGCGACACTGGCAGCACAGGTAATCATTTTGTTTATTATTTCCCGCTGGGATGCGCTGACAGGCGGAACAGCCGGAATGGTTCTATCAAGGCCTGAACTTGGCAGTTTTGTCTTTTACAGTGAGCGGAGCTATTATTATTTGATGTTTGCAGTGCTGATTATTACGGCCACCTTCACCCTGAACCTCTTCCGGTCGCGGGTCGGCAGGGCATTCATAGCAGTACGTGACCGTGATGTAGCAGCAGAAGTGATGGGAATCGATCTGTTTAAGTATAAAGTATTGGCATTTATTGTGAGTTCCTTCTTCGTTGGCATTGCCGGAGCTTTACTGGGCCACTATACCATGGTTGTAAGTCCAGAGCTATACAGCATTACAGTGTCCATCGAATACTTAGCAATCATACTGGTCGGCGGATTAGGGAGTGTATTCGGGTCGATCTACGGAGCTGTTTTCATTACATTGCTTCCAGTTGTTCTAAGATCAGGTGTAGAAATGATGAGCGGGGTTTTTCCAGACTTATCTGCAGTCTTAATAGGTATGAAAGAGGTAGTATTTGGCCTAGTGATTATCTTATTCCTGATTTATGAACCGCAGGGACTCGCGAAAATATGGAAAAATATTAAAGACTACTTTAAACTATGGCCATTTTCTTATTAATTCCCGGGTAATAATTTCTGAAAATTTTGAAAGTAAAACTTTCAAATTTTTATAAAAAAGAGGTAAAAATGAGGGGGAACATTATGAAGAAGGTTTGGAAAGGTTTATTGGCAGCAACATTAATGGCTGGAATGCTGGCTGGCTGTTCAGGAGGCAGCGAGGAAGCATCGGGTGACAAGAAAGGCACAGTCAAAATCGGCGGTATCTTTGACCTTACGGGCGGTACCGGGGATGTTGGAACACCATATGCAGAGGGTGAAAAAGCATTTTTTGAATCCATTGCAGGAAAGGAGATCAATGGATATAAGCTCGAATTAATCGGTGATGACTATGCTTATAAAATTCCTGAAGCCCAAAAACTTTATCAGAAATTGAAATCAAAAGATAAAGTATCGGCCATTTTAGGATGGGGGACAGGTGACACAGAAGCGCTTCGCCAGCAGGTGGCAGCTGACAAACTTCCATTCATCTCGGCTTCATACTCAGAGAATCTAAAAAATATTGACGAAAGCCCATATAACTTCCTGGCCGCAGCTTCATACTCAGATCAGGCAAGATCCGTACTGAAATGGATAAAAGACAATCACACTGGCGGCACACCTACTGTAGCATTAATATACAACGATACGGCTTTTGGAAAATCCCCAATTGAAGATGCCAAGAATTATGCAAAGGAAAATGGCATTGAAATTGTTGATGAGCAAATAGTTGACCTGAAAACACTTGATGCAACCTCCCAATTACTGAACATGGAAAAGAAAAATCCTGATTATGCGATTATCAACCAAACTTGGGGGGCAACCGCAACGATTCTAAAAGATGCTAAAAAGCTTGGCCTTGATACACAATTCATCGGTTTAAACTGGGCTGCAGGTGAAGGTTTGCTTCCAATTGCGGGTGATGCGGCTGAAGGATTTATCGGGGTTGTCACACATGCATTCCCTTATGAAGATCTTCCTGGAATGGAAGAAATCAAGAAGTTCGTAGAAAGCAAGGGTGAAAAGCTGGAAGACAAGAACCAGAAATTTATCCAGGGATGGGTTTCCGCCAAAATTATGGTTGAAGGCCTAAAACTTGCTGAAGACCCGACTTCAGGTGAAGGAATCCGTGCCGGCCTGGAGAAAATCTCAAATCTGGATCTTGGCGGTCTAGCCGCTCCAGTTACTTTTTCACCTGACAATCATGCTGGCACCAACCAAATTCGATTGGCAGAAGTGAAGAACGGGCAGTTTGAAGTGTTCACTGATTATATCGGCTACTAAAATGATGGGGGCGAGGTTTTTTACCCGCCTCCTGTTAACTTTTACAGGCTTGGAATATCGCTAAATTGTGAACAATGCAAATAAATTCGAAATTTGGCAAACAAGCGCTTGGCATTCGCAAATAAATCTCAGGTTTTGCAAACAAACCTGGAAAACCAGCAAACAACAAATAATTCAGAACTTGACCTTGGAACGAATAAATAGAGAAAGAGTTAATAAAGCTGGGAGGACAGATGTATGCTGACAATTAACAATGTCGAAGTGATGTACGATAAGGTCATCCTTGTACTAAAGGGGATGTCGATGGTGGTGCCGAAAGGGAAAATAGTTGCTTTGCTCGGCAGCAATGGCGCAGGGAAAACCACCACCCTTAAAGCCATTTCCGGACTGTTGAAGAGTGAGAATGGTGAAGTGACAGACGGATTTATCGAGTTGTATGGGGAGCGCATTGATGTTAGCGATGCTGAAACCATCGTAAAGAAAGGGATTTTTCAGTGCATGGAAGGAAGGCGCGTGTTCAAGCACCTTTCTGTGGAAGATAACCTGATTGCGGGTGCACATACCAGGAAAGACCGGAAGAATATTAAAAGTGATATTCAAAAAGTTTATCATTACTTTCCAAAGCTTGAAATGCTGAAGCACAGGCAGGCCGGATATCTGTCAGGAGGAGAGCAGCAAATGCTGGCCATTGGCAGGGGGATTATGGCAAAGCCAAAGGTGCTGCTTCTCGATGAGCCTTCATTGGGACTGGCCCCGCTATTGGTAAAAGAGATCTTCGGGATCATCAAAAAAATCAATGAAGAAGAGGGTACCACGATATTGGTAGTTGAGCAAAATGCCAATGTTGCCTTATCGATTGCCGATTATGGATACATCATGGAAAACGGCCGGATTGTAATGGATGGAACGGTGGACCGGCTCCTTTCCAATCAGGATGTGCGTGAATTTTACCTTGGTATGGGAGATAAGGGACGGAAAAGCTATAAAGATATTAAATCTTATAAAAGAAGAAAGAGGTGGCTGTAGTGGAAAAGCTGAAGGAAGTGATTCAGCATGCATATGACAGTGCCAAAGGATTTAAAAGTCAGCTTGAAGAGGCACGCATTTCTCCAAGTGACATTCTATCTCTCAAGGATTTACAAAAAATTCCCGTGCTTAAAAAAGATCGATTGCCGGAATTGCAATCAGCAGACCAGCCCTTCGGAAGCCTTGCAGCTGTAAAGCCAAATGAGATGGCACGGATTTTTATGTCACCAGGTCCAATTTATGATCCGCAAACCACTGAGAAGGATTTTTGGCGTTTTTCAGAAGCTCTCAGGACAGCCGGGTTTAACAGTGATGATATTGTACAGAATACATTTTCCTATCATCTTTCACCGGCAGGCTTTATGTTTGACTCGGCACTTCGTGAATTAGGTGCAACTGTAATTCCGGCCGGAACCGGGAATCGGGAGCTGCAGATCCAGATCATGAAGGATGTCCTGGTAACCGGCTATGTGGGAACTCCGAGCTTCTTTAACCTTTTGCTCGATGCCATTGAAGAGAAAGGATGGAAGATTGGTAACGAAATAGCGATTAACAAAGTATTCTTCACTGCTGAAATGCTGACTGAACAAATGCGGAAAAGGTGTGAAGACAATGGGATTTCGGTATATGAAGGCTATGGAACTGCCGATTGCGGGTGCATTGCTTTTGAAGACAAGCAGGGCCCTGGCCTGAGAATAACTGATTCTGCCATTGTACAAATCTGTGAACCGCAGACTGGGTGGGAGGTTTCAGATGGAGAAGGTGAAGTGGTTGTCACTCTATTTGATAAAAGCTACCCGCTCATCCGCTTTGGCACTGGCGACCTCTCCCGCTGGGTTAAAGGGTACGGGGGAAAACGGATTGCAGGAGTGCTGGGGCGTGTTAGTGATGGAGTAAAGGTTAAAGGAATGTTTGTACGAGAAAAACAGCTTGCACAGGTTTTGAATGAAGCAGGGTATTCAGTTTTTCAGGCTTTTGTCACAAATGAGAACGGGCAGGATCAGCTTACTATTTTCGTAGAATCTGAGCAAGGGTTGGACTCTGAGCTTTCATCAAAAATTCAGGACGTGATCAGGGTCAAGCCAATCCTGGAATTAACAGCGGCAGGCTCAATTAAGAAGGATGATAAGAAGCTGGTGGATAACCGGAACTACGAATTAAAAAAGGTGTAGTAAAAGGAGGCTGATTGAATCGGCCTTCTTTTTTGTGGAGAACTGAATTTGTACTCTGAAAAAAGCCGAAAGAGATCATGATTTTAAAATGGGAAATAATCTTTCGCATTAACGCCAAAAATGTGGTGTGGAGGAGGAAAATGGTAGTTAACCAGCCGGATTAACGCGTAAAAAGGTAAGAGGGAGAAAAACCGCAGCTAATCAGCTGCTATCAACAAAAATAGAGTTGCAATCCCCAAATAATCACAATTGGTGCCGCTTATAAAAAATCAACGACTGCCATCGCTATTCTCACATTCCACTACTAGAAACAATCCTTTATAATAGGAAGTCACGTTTGTAACCTTCATGCCGGAATCCTGTATAGCCAGAAGTGTATCACGGTTTAGATGGCAGCCGTCACAAATTCGTTTCCATAGAGGGGTTAAGGCTTCCTGGGCAAATGCCAGAGCGGGCTGCTCCATTTTTACGTGTTCAAAGAATAGTATTTTTGCCTTTGGCTTACAGACTCGTCTGATCTCCGCGAGTGCTTTGTCAGGGTTTGGTATCGTGCAGAAAACAAGAGTGGCAACTGCTGAATCAAATGTTTTGTCCGCAAATTCAAGATTTTCAGCAGACTGCCGGTGGATATGGATAGGAACACCAGCCGCATTCTTGCGTGGAATAGATTTTTCAATCATTGCCTGACTTGGTTCAATGGCAGCGACCAGAGCCGCATTTTTGTATAATGGGAAGTTGATGCCTGTGCCGGCGCCAACTTCAAGTACCCGGCCGTCCGCCATGGAAAGAATTTCACTTCTGATTTTCCGGAATTTTCTTATTTCAAGAGGCTGCATGGCCAAATCATATAGGGATGGGAATAAGCTGCTCAAAATTTTCACTCTTTTCTTAATAGCTGTCTTTTTCTATTTTACCCTTTTCCGAAAATGAAACAAGCTGGTACCTCTCTTAGGGCACCAGCATCAATAAATCAAGGGAGGCTGTCGAACATTTCGTTCAGCTTTTCATATGTGTCCGGATACTTTGCCTCATACTGAAGGTAGGTTGGGACAGGGTAGCGCACACCGCCTTTGTGGGTCTGCTTTAATCCCTCAGCAAATTCATCTGACATTGAAAAAGGAATAGTAAAGGCCATTTCGTGATCATGTGTCTGCCCGAAAACCCTATCACCATAGCATGGCAGTATCACCTGTGGCTTACCCGTTTTTATGGTCTTAATAACGATATCGGCACAGTCAGCTCTAGCTGTAAATGTGGATGTAATTTCACCGCCCGTATGATAGAGGGCAGCAGCAACCATTCTCATGACTTGGGCTGAATTCCCATAAACAGTGATTACTTCCGGTTCAAATGCTGCTCTCCCCAGAGGAGCCATTAAAATAGTTCCCGCTTCCTCCTTTGAAAACTTAGGAACGGCCGCTTCGGTTAAGGCACCAAGGTCACAGGTTTTTGTATACATGCCATCTGTTAAGCTTCCTTTTGAGTAATAGTCCAGTTCCACTTCAAATCCAAAAGCGATTTTGGCAATTGGGCATGATAAGTCTTCCTTGCCCATGGCAATGGACCAGCCATATCTTCTTGACATGGTCACACCCTGGCAGATGCTGAATGTTTTGCCAAAGTCTCTTGCCGGACGTTTTACCCTGTCAGGCAGTTCCTCCCCTTTTTTTAAAACTCTTATAGCCAGCGGAAAAGTATCGGGTCGCACATATGTAAGAATCGCAGTTTCCAGATCAGAAAGTTTTTGGGCTTGAATCGTTTCCTGCATCATAATCCCTCCTTTAGTTATTAGAATAATTCTGTAAATTATATGGATTAACCTGCATATTTAGGCTTAATTTTAGGAAACATCATAATATTCCAGTTGACATAAAACCAAAAGGTTGTATATGATTTAAATGAAACCAAAAGGTTGTACTTTATAATTAAAGGAGAGTATGTATATGGAAACACTTCAGGATATTAAACAGACAGTTATACTTAATGCACCGATTGAAAAAGTTTGGAAGACAGTTTCTACATCTGAAGGGATTGAAGCCTGGTTTATGCCAAATGATTTTAAGGCTGAGCTGGGCTATGAATTTCATATTCAGTCCCCATTTGGTCCGTCCCCGTGTAAGGTCACAGAACTGGATGAACCTAATCGGCTTTCTTTTAAATGGGATACAGATGGCTGGTTTGTATCTTTTCTATTGAAAGATTTGGGCGGCAAAACTGAATTTACGCTTATACATGGCGGCTGGAAACAGGCAGATGAACTAGTTGAGAAAGCTCAAGCTGAGAGTGCGGTTATCCGTGAAAGAATGTCTCAGGGATGGACTGGAATTCTTGCGAAGCTTGGCAAGGTTGTTGAGGAATAATGGGTGCTTCTGCCAGGAAACATGATGTGTTTCAGGCAATCGCCGATCCAACGAGGAGAGAAGTATTGAGGCTGCTGGCCGAAAAAGAACGCCCGATCTCAGAGATAAGCGCTCATTTTCCCATAAGCCGGACTGCCATATCAAAACATCTTCATATCCTTTCTGAAGCTGAGTTAGTAAAAGGGAAAAAGGCAGGCAGAGAAAGAATCTACCATCTCCAGCCTGAGCCGCTGACAGAATTGAAGCAATGGCTGTCCTATTATGAACAATTCTGGAATAATAAGCTGCAAAAACTTAAATATATAGTTGAAGAAGAAAATGAGTGATGTCCTGGAAAAAGAGCTTCTGCAGCTCTTTTTTCTTTTGTATAAAAGTAAGGTCTTTATTCTTAAAGATATAATATAATGATATTTGTGTTTACTATTTTGAGAAGGAGTCCTTAGGATGTATCAGACGTTTACTTTACAGGAGAAGATCAGGCAAATTACCATCATGCTGATTCCTATACTAATCACGCAGCTTGGCATGTTTGCAATGGTCTTTTTTAATACGATCATGTCGGGAAGATATAATGCTTCAGACCTTGCTGGTGTAGCGATAGGCTCATCCATTTGGAATCCTGTTTTTACCGGGCTCAGCGGAATTTTAATGGCTGTTTCTCCAATTGCTGCTCAAGCGTTTGGAGAGAAAAAGAACAAAGAAGTTTCTGCTATCGTGAAAAATGGAATATTTCTTGGCTTTGTTATTGCCTTTGCCGTCATCCTGTTGGGTTCATTTTTGCTTGACCCGCTGCTTGGGAGCATGAATCTTACTGATGCTGTGGAAACAACGGCTCGGGGCTATCTTGTGGGACTCAGCTTTGGAATCATTCCTTTATTCATATTTAATGTTTTAAGATCTTTCATATATGCACTCGGCAAAACGAGAGTTGTAATGGTGATTTTGTTTTGTTCGCTTCCAATCAATTTCTTTCTGAATTATGTCCTGATATTTGGCTATTGGGGATTTCCTGAATTGGGAGGAGCAGGAGGAGGGTATGCAACTTCTATCACTTATTGGTTCATCCTTGTCATGACTGCTTTTATTATAAAAACGAAGGAGCCTTTTTCGAGTTATACGATATTCAGCGGGCTTCATGATTTTTCATGGGATAAAGGTAAAGAAATCTTAAAGATTGGAGTACCCATGGGATTGTCAATCTTTTTTGAAACAAGTATGTTTGCCGTGGTGATCATCTTAATCAGCAGGTTCAATGTGACAACTATTGCGGCCTATCAGTCCGCCTTAAACATTGTTTCTTTCCTGTATATGATCCCGATCAGCATTTCTATGGCGCAGACAGTGTTAGTCGGATTTGAAGTGGGGGCAGGCAGGTATAAGGATGCAAAAGCCTACAGCTGGCTTGGCATCTATTTAGCCGTATTGATTGCCTTGTTTACTGGGCTGCTGGTTGTTTTCTTCCGCTATAAAGTTGCAGGTTTTTATTCTACTGATAGCGCTGTTATTACCTTAACTGCCCATTTTCTAATTTACGCCCTGTTTTTCCAGATTTCCGATGCCATCCAAGCTACTGCACAAGCTGCATTAAGAGGATATAAAGATGTGAATATTTCTTTTGTTATCACATTGGTTGCCTATTGGCTGATCTGTCTGCCTGCTGGCTACGTCCTTGCACATCATACCAGCCTTGGGGCTACTGGATATTGGCTTGGCCTTACGTTCGGGCTTCTTGCTGCAGGTGTTTGTCTTTCAATGAGGCTCATCTTTATCCAGAAGAAGAGATTTATCAATGAAGAAATAAGGGAAGCAGGCTAAAAAACCGTCTGGCCGATTAATGCGGCATTGAACTGCACCCCATTTGTTAGGCACAACTAACAAATGGAGGTGCAGTTTTTTATTAGTAAGTTTTTTTGACATCTTTCTGACATATTGCACCGATATAGTAAAGTCGAGGTTAAGAATGCTTGGCCTTGAAAATGATCAGGAGGTATAGTAATGAAAAAAACAATCATTGGTTTTAGCCTTGCCGGTTTATTACTGGCAGGGGGGTATGCAACAACATCTTTTGCCGCAGATACAGATGCTTCTGCAGAAAAAGGCGGGTTAAGCTGGAAATTTAAAAGCAAGGGGCCTGGCCATCAAGGCAGGGGGGGTACTAATGACTCTGAATCTATCCTTCAAAGGGCTGAAGAGCTCGATATTAAAACAGAAGGAAAAGATGCTGAAACATTAATTGGGGAAATCAGGGAAGCAGAAATTCTGAAAGAAGCGAAGGAGCTTGGGATTAAAACAGAAGGGAAAGACACTGAAGACCTTAAGGAAGAAGTATTGCTTACTAAGCTGAAAAAGGAAGCAGCAGAATTGGGCATCAAGACAGAAGGAAAAAATGCAGAAGCTCTCCATGAAGAAATCGGTACAGCAAAGCTGAAAGAGAAGGCAAAAGAACTGGGAGTATCGACTGAAGACAAAGATTTGGAGACTCTAAAGAAGGATATACAGACTGCTTCCGTAAAAAAGCAGGCAAAGGAGTTTGGAATTTCTGCTGATGGAAAAGATTTGCAGATCTTATCTGAAGAGATATTTACAGCATCAGTAAAAAAAGAGGCTGAAAAGCTGGGAATCTCCATAGAAGGCAAAGATATCAGGGAAGCTGCACAAGAGGTCTTTTCCGTGAAGGTCAAGAAAGAAGCGAAGGAACTGGGCATATCTATAGATGGGAAATTCATTCAGCAAATCGCCAAAGAGGTTAGGGAGAAAAAAGTGGCAGACCTCGCTAAGGACTTGGGTATTCCCACCAATGACAAATCAACAGCAGACCTAATAGAGGAAATAGAAGAAAAAGACAGTGCTAAATTACAGGACGTTCTTGGAGAAACATTTATGGGGATCAAAGGATTTGGCAAAAAGGAAATGAGAGGCAGTTATGGGCATGGCAAAGATGGCAGCATGAAACAGCGGGTATCTAAAGAAGATCTTACTGATACAAGTACAGATTCAGGCTCTTTGTAATAAGTTTTAAAAATCCCCGTGTACAAATTCGGGGATTTTTCTGTATAGTTAATTTATTGGAGGAAGGTAAAAATGAAAAAAATCCTTGTAGCAGAAGATGAATTAGCTATTTCCAAGGTTTTAAGCGCCTATTTGCAGCGGGAAGGATTTGAAGTTCTAACAGCATATGACGGCACCAATGCCCTTGAGCAATTTTTCAATCACTCACCTCAGCTTGTGATCCTGGATATTATGATGCCTGGCATGGATGGCTGGGGTGTACTCGAAAAAATACGTGAAAAAAGCGCATGTCCTGTCATCATGCTTACAGCGCTGGGGGATATCGATTACAAGTTGAAGGGCTTGAATACAGGTGCAGATGATTATATTTCAAAGCCATTTATTGGGGATGAGGTTGTTGCACGTGTGAATGCCGTTTTACGGCGATCAGCAAATATGTACACGGATGATCAAATAAAGCAATATGGAAGCTTAACGATAAATTTTGATGCGCATACCATTTTCCTGAATGGCAAGGAAGTAAGTTTGACTCCTCGGGATTTATCTTTGCTGCTGTTTTTGGCTGAAAGGCCAAACAGAACTTTCACCAGGGATCAGTTGATTGAACATGTCTGGGGAATGGATTATGACGGAAGCGACCGTGCTGTCGATTTGGCCGTAAAAAGGATACGGCAGGCATTAACGGACTGGCCGGAAACAGAAGGTGAAATAAGGACGCTCAGAGGAATGGGGTACCAATTCCATGTTTATGAAAAGTAATAAAAGAACAACACTGCTCCGCTATTGGACAACCCGCTATCTTTTTACACTTGTCATCGGACTTATCATACTGGCAGCGGGATCTATGTGGTGGATCAGGCAGACAACTCTTGAAAACCGGCTGAATTTGCTGCAGTATGTTGCTGATGAAACAGCGGGGCGTGTCGTACAGCAGGACGGCGGCATCGAATTCGATCCTTTTTTTAACAGAATGCTTGAGGAAAGAGCGAAGCTCCTGGAATTTAAATTTGATCCCCAGGTTTTTATAAGTGATTTAAATGGACAAATTTTATATAAGAAAACTGGACGTATGCAGAGGAATAACCAGGCTGGTCCTAATCTCGGTACTTTGCCTGCAGATTTGCTTGAGAACCAGAAGAATGTCCAAAAACTGGATACACAGGATGGGCAGGCCGTGTATGCGGTCAAGTCGGTAATATCATTCGACAATAACCAGGTTGGATGGGTCGTGGTGGTCCAAAGCGCAGATGATTTGACGAACGTAAATCAGGAATATTCCCTGTTATTTATCATGCTCACAGGATTGGGATTGCTTGGATGGAGCGTCATTTATTTTCTTTCGAGGAAAATTTCGCGGCCTATTCAGGAAGTAGCTCAGGCTGCCTCGAAAGTCAGCGAAGGAGACTATAAAATCGACCTGAAAGCCAGGGCCAATGAGGAAGAGATTCATAATTTAATCATATCGTTTAAAGAAATGACAGAGCGGCTAATGCACCTAGAAAAACTAAGGGCAGAATTGCTGGCTGGTGTCACACACGATTTGAAAACACCTGTCACATCTATAAGCGGCCTAATTCAGGCAGTGCGTGACGATGTTGTAAGCGGTGAAGAAAAAGAGGAATTTCTTGATATTTCCTTAAAAGAAGTAAGCCGTTTGCAGAAAATGATTGAGGATTTACTCGATTTCAATTCATTATCGGCTGGTGCCTTTTCAATCAGGCCTGAAATCTGTGATATGAATAAGCTCTTGAATGATATTGTGAGGCAATGGGCTTTATCACAGAAAGGCCATTTTCACTATAGTGTGAAAGTGCCCGCTGAAACCATTTGCAGATCAACAGACCCGTACCGTCTTCAGCAGGTTATGATTAATTTATTGAATAATGCTTATCATGCCATTGATGAAGATGGCAGCATTACTGTTATTTTAACTGAAAGATTTATTGAGGTTCATGATAACGGATCAGGAATAGCCGCAGAGGAGCAGCCTTATATTTTTGAGCGTTTTTACAGGGGGGAACAGAAGAAGCTGAAAGTAAGAGGGCTTGGCTTGGGGCTTCCTTTCAGCAAACTGCTGGCTAATGCTCTGAACGCAAATTTATTTTTAAAAGAAAGTTCGGCAAAAGGCAGTACATTTACGATTAAGTGGGAAGAAGAAGGGTAGGTATAAGCGGGGAAGACTTGCTTGCCTATCCTTTTTTGGAGGTGAATAAAAACTTTGCATGATGAGATGCGGAAGGTTGAATGGATTTTGGGCTCGCAGGCGGCAAATTTCAGCAGCTATTTTTCATGGCCTTTTTTCATATTTAATAAGAATTTAACGGCAGCATATACATTTTTGACTCCGAAATAATCTGGAGGGTAGAATAATAATGTTCTTTAAATAGATGACTAGACAGTAATGAATGTTTTAAATGAGGGGGCATTCGATGGAGACTAACTCTTCCAAGTATGAAATAAATGTAAATGGATCTTTATTCGATTGGGATTTGGATGATGCAACTTTTAGATTTGAGAATGACGAAGTAGTGGTATTTTGGGTTAACACAGCTTTCAAGACACTGCTGGACTCCATTGAAGAAATCTCTGGTGAAAAGTCGGCCGAGCTTGTGATGGAAACAGCTGGATACCGTACAGGGAAAATTGTCAGCAAATTTTATTTGGAATCGAATAAAGAAAAAGAAGACATTATCAATCATCTGCCCAATATTTATCTAACTGCCGGATGGGGAAAAACAGACATTGTTTCCTTCTGTCTTGAAGAAAAGAAAGCCATTGTACGTGTAAACAGCGGCTGGGAATATAAGATTAATATGGCTCAAAAGAAAAAAACAGAAGGTGCTTTTTTGCCTGGACATTGGGCAGGGGTGTTAAGCGGCCTGTTTGAAACAAATATGTGGTATAAGGTGAGACATAGCCAGGTCCAGGGGGATCCGTATTCCGAATATGAATTTTTTATATCCGAAATTACACCTTCCCAGAATATCAGTGCAATGATAAAGGCGCGGACTCAAAGCGCCCAGAAAGAGCTGGAAAAGGAAATTACTGAGCAGACCAGAGTATTATCTGAAATCATTAAAGAGATTTCTTCTCCTATTATACCTGTGATCGACTCCATTTTGGTCATCCCTTTGGTTGGAAGATATGAAGAGCTGCGGGCAGAGGAATTGCTGAACAGAACATTACTGAATCTTCCCAGATATAAAGCTGAGTATTTAATACTGGACTTAACTGCATTAAAGGGTGTAGATCAATATACTCTGGATTTCCTTAAGAAATTTGTCAGGGCTGCTTCCCTTTTGGGCAGCAGCTGCATATTCGTCGGGATTTCACCGGATCTCAGCCTCCAAATAATCGAGAGCGGTAATAAGCAAACACAAATTCCATGTTTTTCTATTCTGCAGCAGGGTATCAACTACGCATTAGATCAATTGGGAATGGAGATTTCTCCTAAAAAATAAAGAGTAAAAACCAGCATTTAGGGCCAATGCTGGTTTTTTACTTCTTATTAATGTTACTGGCCTTTGACGATATTTCCTTCCGCAGGTATAGGATGAGCTTTTAACATTCTGGCAAAATGGATTAAATTGTAGGCCATTATTTTGGCATGCTGTCTTGTAAAGTCATTTTCATAGCCCTTAGCTTCAATGAAGGATGGGCCGGGACCAGCCTCTCCAACCCAATAGGTGTCAACGTTTGGCGGTATGGTGAATCCCATATGGGAGAGTGAATATAGCACAGAACGGGAAACTTGTTTGGCCCCATCTTCATTGCCAGTCACCACAACGCCGCCAACCTTGTTGTAATAAATATACTGGCCTTTTTCATTGGTCAGACTGCTTCCCCCATATAATCTTTCGATAACTTGAGTGGTGATGCTGCTCTGCTCGCCAAGCCATATGGGAGAACCAAGGATAAGGATATCTGCCTCTTCCACCTTCTTAAAAATATCCGGCCATTCATCCTCCTGATCCACAGCTTCAGAAGTAATGCCGTAACCAATCTTAAAGTCTGCAGCTGTAATAACCTCTGTTTCCACTTCCGTTTCATCAAAAAATTTAATAACCTCATCTATAAGTGCACCGGTATTGGAGGGTTCACTGCTCTTTTTTAGCGTACAGTTTAACACCAAAGCATTAATTGGCATGTTTAATCAACTCCCTTTCTATTATCCAATACTCTTAATTCCCTTTACTTTCATTCAAAAACAATAAAATAAAGGAAATGTGATGATTTTAACGAATTACATAATTTGGCATGAGATTGGAGGGGCTGAAATGATCTATGAAATGACGGTTCAATTCCGGGTTCTGGATATGAAAAAGGGTCTGTGGTGGTATGAAACTCTGTTTAATAAAAAGCCTGATTGCATTCCGCATGAAGGATTTGCAGAGTGGGAACTCATTACAGGGTGCTGGCTTCAGATAGCTGAGGGTACCCCCAGTATAGGAAGCGGTCCAATTAGGCTGGGCGTGCCTGATCTTGAACAGGAACGTGAAAGACTAATCACAGAATTAAAAATAACACCATTTGATATTCATACAAGGAAAGAAGTCCCTGTTAAGTGGGCTACATTTTCGGATCCATGGGGAAATAGAATTGGATATTTTGAATATATCGATAAGCATGAAAAGGAAAATCAAATAATAAAAGCAATTAAAAATACACTGGGGAGATGACTGCTATGGATCATCATTTTATAGAGAGAGAGGAAGGCTTTACCCTTCATTATCTGGAATGGATACCTGCATTCTAGAATGACAGCCTTCCAGTAATATGCATTCATGGGAACCTTTCAAATGGAAGAATGTTCAGGTGGATAGGAGAACTTTCTCAAGGAAGATGGGGAATACCAAGACGGGTCATTTCTATTGATTTAAGAGGACATTCCGTTTTTGATCCAAAAAAACAAACAGAAAGTATTTTCAAAGATTATTTTGCCAGCTTGACATAAAAAGGAGGACGTAATGAAGATTCGAAGTATTGGCCATTCAGAGCCCCCTCCTATGAATCTGCTATTATTGGCAGATCCTTCAATTGAATTTATTGAGGATTATCTAAATCGAGGGAAAACATATATTGCAGAACTTAACGGAGCAGCAGTCGGCGTTTATATCCTTCTTGCCACAAGGCCAGGAACCTGTGAGATTGTTAATATTGCCGTTAGTGAAAAATACCAGGGAGAGGGCATCGGCAGACAGCTTCTTCAGCATGCAATTGAGCATGCTTTTCAAGGTGGAAATAAGACCCTTGAAATTGGTACGGGGAATTCCAGTATTAGACAGCTGGCTCTTTACCAAAAATGCGGTTTTAGAATCACTGGGGTCGATAAAGATTTTTTTGTGCGGCATTACAAAGAAGATATCCATGAAAATGGAATTCATTGCCGGGACATGATCAGACTGTCTATGGATTTACAAAGACAGTCCCCAAATGACTAGGAACGATGGTGAAAAGGGCAGACTAAAAGCTGATTTCATGAATGTTATGCTGTAATGTGTTACGTTAAAATTAGAACAGTCAGAAAAGGAGTGTTTGGGTTTGCGTGAAAAGGAAACTTTAAAGGAAGACATTCTGAATGCCTATCAATTCAGGCATGCGACAAAGGAGTTTGACCCAAATAAAGAAATCCCCGTAGAAGATTTTCAATTTATATTGGAGACAGGCCGTCTGTCACCAAGTTCATTTGGTTTTGAACCGTGGCGTTTTGTGGTTGTTCAGAACCAGGAGCTCCGTGAGAAAATTAAGAATGCCTCCTGGGGAGCATTCGGTAAACTGCCTGAAGCAAGCCACTTTGTTTTAGTTCTGGCAAGAACGAAAAAAGATACTAAATATGATTCCCAGTATTTGCAGGATCACTTTAGAAATACCCTGGGTATGCCGGAAGAAATGATGGAAAAATATTTACAGCGGATTGAGGAATTCCAGAAGTCTGATTTTGATCTTCTGGAAGGAGACCGCCCTCTTTTTGATTGGGCCTGCAAGCAAAGCTACATCGCACTTGGGAATATGATGACCGCTGCTGCGCAAATTGGCATAGATTCCTGCCCTATTGAAGGCTTTGACATTGAAAAAATGAATAAGCTGCTTGGCGAGGAAGGTTTGCTTGAAGAAGGAAGCTTCGGTCTGTCAGTAATGTGTGCATTTGGGTACAGGGTGAAAGACCCAAGGCCGAAAACACGCAGACCATTCGATGATATTGTAAAGTGGATTGATTAGGAAAAGAGCTTTGACTCTTTTCCTTTTTTATTGTTTAAAAAAGGAAATTGAAATTCCAGCTAGAAAACTAATAAGTAATCAAACGCTCCTAATTAAGAAAGGAAATTATTTATGAAGATAACAAAAGAAAGATTTGAGAATACAGGCAGATGGATAAAAAGGAATGCAAGGCCTCTTGAATCTGCTTTATGGTCATACCATTTTGAGGATCGTAATGATGAAGGGGTAATAAAATGTATTGAAGCTTTTCAGAATGAAGATGGAGGATTCGGCCATGGCATTGAACCTGATTTCTGGTCACCTTACTCGTCACCGATGGCTTCCTGGACGGCCGGACAAATTTTGATGGAAATTGGAGCAAAACCCGGGTTAAATGTTGTACAAAAACTAGTGAATTATTTGGAACACAGCTATATGCATGAGAAGAAAATTTGGCCATCAGTGATGCCTTCAAACAACGACTACCCCCATGCTCCTTGGTGGCATTGGACCGAGGGGGTTCAGGAAACTTGGTCTTATAATCCAAGTGCAGAGCTTGCCGGGTTCTTATTGCATTGGTCACTGCCTGGAAGCAGTGCTGCTGAAATAGGATGGGAAACCGTAAAGAATGCAGTTGCATATTTAATGGAAGCTGATGAGATGGATAGACATGAACTCAATAACTTTCAGCAGTTGATAAAGTTAATGTCTAAGCAGGAAACTGAATTTGATTCCCGAATTAATTACTCTCTCAAGCATACGACTGAAAAAGTGAATACTCTTGCATACAAAGCTGCCGGGAAGAACAAAGGAGATTGGGGATTAGGCTATACAGCCACTCCATTGGATTTTGCTGAGCATGCTCAAGTAACCTTGCAGTTGCCATGGCGACATGTCCACCTTGTGAGTAGCCGCTAATGAACAGTTTACCTGAGTCATCTACGTTCACATAATCGCTGTCATTGGCACGTTTTTGTCTAGCAATGATTTCGCGTGCGCTATCTAATGCATCAGCCATATCAGTTGCTTGCTGCTCTGCGACAAGATACGGATGATAATCAAGTTTTGAGTCATCGTAACCTGCATAGTTTGGTGCGACCACGATATAGCCTTGTGCAGCAAAGTTTGCGGCAATCAATGTCGACTCACCAACCGCTGGATTCTGAGTGTTGGCCACTTGGGTAAAGTCATAGTCTTTATCGGTCGTTGTGCCATGAGCGTAAAGCAAAATAGGTCGGTCACCTTGGCAGTCAGCACTATCACCACTTGGTAACATCAGAGCTGCGGTCGCATTGGTGCGCTCGCCTGCCGCACCAACCGTCGGATAACTGACTTTTTCGATTTTTATATCACATTTAGCAGCAGGGGTGGCGGTGCCATTTAGGCCAAACTGGCCATCTATTTGCGCGGTACTAAATGAGCTGATACTCTCAACTGACGTATCATTACGAACAATGATATCGTTATCATCGTCGCCGCACCCAACCAGCAGTAAACTACTGGCAATAGCAACTGACAGTAGGCAGCGTGACATCGTGGGTTTATGGTTGGTAATAGACATTGAGTGAGAAGCATCGGTAGATAACTTAGTGTTAGTACCTGTGGTAGATTTGATCATTATTGCTGTCCTTAGCAGTGGTGAATCAGACGTTGCTGAGACTCCTTGGCAGTATATGCGTCCATTTTGATAGGTTTTTTGTCATTTGTGCTTATTAAGTAGCTGGGTACGATATCCGCCAAACTACTATTGTTTCTTAAACCTTACTATTTATACCGCAAAATATTATGAAAAGCTACTGGAAAACATGTACTTAATCGCGCTCTTTAAACGATGTAAAACTGCTTATCGCCATTAAACCAGTTCTAGCTTCGCTTTGCGCTTTATTGTACGATGTCCCAAAATACAATCCCAATACAGATAACCCTTTATGCAAACCTCTAATCAAAATATGTCATTGTCCGACAATCAACCGATAGATTCTGTGGAAAAAACCACAGCACCAGAAGACACACGCACTGATCGTAGCTTCGATAGCATTGCTGATCATTTCGAAAAAAAGGTCTACGGCGGCTTAAAAGGAGAGATTAGACTGGCGGTACTTCGACGTGATATTTTTGAATACAGTGCGCAGATGAGTGAAGCGCTTGGGCGACCGTTACGCATCCTAGATGTGGGTGCAGGGCTTGCACAAATTACCATAGAGCTTGCTGCTCAAGGTCATAGCGTGGTCATCAATGATATCTCAGAAAATATGCTCGAAAAAGCAAAAGCAAACGCTGAGCAAATTGATCAAGAGCTAGATATCACGTGGTACGTTTGTCCATACCAAGCGCTTGCAAAAAAATTGGTTAAAGAAGTCGATAAATTTGATTTGATTATGTCGCATGCACTGCTTGAATGGTTGGCAGAGCCCGCTGCCGTGATGAGATCGGAAGAGCACACGTCTGAACTCCAGTCACCTACCAGTATCTCGTATGCCGTCTTCT
>NZ_CAXQGS010000021.1:0-56792 GCF_964223445.1 Cytobacillus sp. | reverse complement strand
GTCAAAAATGGTATGACAGCTGCCTAGAATGCATTCGTTTCCGTAAGATGCCCAAGAAGCTCAAAATAAGACGATGCCGCAAAACCGGATAGGCAACGTTTTTAATGTCCCCTATTGATACATGGAATCGTCCGGAGCACATGGCTCTTGCTTTTGCCATACTTATCAGACTCTGAAGGCCGCGTGGACCGCTCCCATATTGGACGTGCTTTTTCACTGTTTCTGGTGCCCCCTCTGAATCCGGGTGCGTGGCAGTGACCATCCAAACGGCATAATCCAGGATTTCATCTGATAGGAGAATTTCTCTCGAAAGCTCCTGAAGAGCAATGACATCCTTCAATCCGGCAGCTTTATTTAAATGGATTTTTTGCGTCCCCGTAGTCCTCCTGGCAATTTCTTTTAATTCTTCTTTCGTCGGATACACAACATTCACCTTGCATAAAAACCGGTCCGTTTGTGCTTCCGGCAAGGGATAAGTCCCTTCCATATCAATCGGGTTTTGAGTTGCAAGTACAAAAAATGGCTTTTCCATCTTTTTGGTTTCGCCCATAATCGTGACCGTTTTTTCTCCCATTGCCTCGAGCAGGGCACTTTGTGTTTTTGGTGTTGCCCTGTTAATTTCATCTGCCAGGATGATGTTGGCGAAAATGGGCCCTTTATGAAAACTGAATGTTTGCCTGCCGGCTTCATCAGGCTGAAGCAGCATGGTTCCAGTTATATCGGATGGCATAATATCAGGGGTGAATTGAATACGTGAAAATTTAAGATCAAGTACTTCAGCAATGGTTTTAATCAGCATAGTTTTACCAAGTCCTGGCAATCCTTCAAGCAAAACATGCCCTCCTGAGAATATGCTCCATAGTACATGTTCGACCACTTCTTCCTGGCCGACTATAAATGATTGAATTTCATCTTTTACTCTTGCAATAATAGCTGTTGCTTGTGCGAATTGCTGTTCTTTTTCCTGTATTACCGACATTGCATTCACTCCTTGTCAGGATCTATACTAGTAAAATAACTTTTAACGATTTCCTCTAAATCAGCCGGAAGCTTGTACCGGTCCGTACTTTGCCTGTATGCCTTTTCATAATTCCCAAACACTTCACTGTACGGTCTGATATTCCCTTTTAAGACAGGACCTTCCCCTTCAAACTGCTGTCCTGTACTCCCCTGTCCAAGGCTGCCGTTGTCATTTTCAATATTCGTCTTCCCTTCCATGCCAGATGGAATGGTGAGCAGATCCCTGGCTCCCTGTCCGAGCCCGGCACCTCCTCCAAGACCGCTGCCTGACCCATTCCCTGAGCCTGCCCCGGTACCAGATCCAGATCCGGTACCAGAACCCGAACCATTGCCTGAGCCGGATCCATTGCCTGAGCCGCTGCCTGAAGCCGCTCCGCTGCCATTGCCACTGTTTGTGCTATTGCCAGCTTGATTTGGATTATTTTGCTGATTTGAATTATTCTGCTGCCCCTGCTGAGACGTATTTGAAGCGTTTCCTGAACTGCCTGTCTGGCCAGGCTGCGAAAACGCGAGCTGGTTAGGCGGCATTCCATTCGAAGCCATTTGCTGCTGTAATGAAACACCTGAGCTCTGCAGGGCTTCTTGTGCTGCAGCCAGCTGTTTTAAAAGCTCTTCTGATTGCAATGCCTTTTCGAGCTGATCCAGGAGACTTGAGAGCTCTTCTTCAGACAACTGCGAATCACTGCCAGTAATCTCCTTCAAAGCCTTTCTTTGATCTTCATCCAGTTCCGTCCTCTGCTTATCAAGCTTTGACAACTCTTCCCTGAAGGAAGCCAAATCTTTTTCTTTCAGCTTCCGGCTTAATTGTTCTAACCCGCTCTTATCAAGATTGTTTTTCATGTTTTCGAGGGCTATTGATCTTTCTTTTTCTTTCATTGCTTTTAAATCCAAGCTTTTTGTTTGTTTCGCTAATTCCTTCAAAGCTTCATCAGCTGACTTTTTTTCTGCAATCTTGTCTTTTGCTTCCTCTAATGCTTTTTTCACTTTAGGATTTTTTTCCTTATCAGCTTTTTTCTCTAGTTCTTCCATTGCTTTTTCAACAATCTTGATTTCTTTTTCCTGTTTTAAAGCTAATTCCATTTTCTCACCTGGAACCATGTATAAGAGGACTGCAAGACCAAGAAAAGCCACAAACATTAAAAAAGGTTTGGGAAGAAGGAGATTCTTCTTCCTGCCTAAAACATGATGGTGCACCTTTTTCATATGCTTTACTGCATCTGCCAGCTGCAATCTTGCAAGAATGCCATCATCATGAAGGAAAGAATGGGCCGTAATGACCCTGTCTTCCGCTACAAATGTGTTATACAATGATGCAGCCTGGATCATGCCAGGACGCTTCTTCCAAATTCGAAAAGCTGCATAAAGAGCAGACAGAAATAAAATCATCAGGAGATAGTATTGCAGAAATGGGATAACAAAAAATCTTGCTGCTATCATAAGTAAAAAGGCTAAGACAGCCGCTGATAAAAGGAACACCTGGAATTCCTTAACGAACAGCTGAAATAGGAGCTGTCTTTTTACCGGTTTTAAAAGTCTAAGATATTGATTGCGGTTTTCCACCGATATCATTCCCTTATTAAAATTTACGGGCAATCCCGTCTCCAGGGATTTGCCCGAATAAATACTAGCCCTTTTTCATATTGGGACGGAGTTTTTTTATGCTCAGCAGAATTGCTCCAATGAAAATCAAAGTGTACGATATTAAGTATGAAATCCATAAAGGAAATTCAATGCCAGTTGATCTGGCAATTTCATTGGTCATTTCCGGCTCAAATGTGCTCATTAGAATAATGACCGGGTTAAGCATAGCCGGGAAGTATGCAAGAGGATTTGTTGGCTGAGTCCCTGTATAGCCATATGCATTGGTTAATTGCATAAAAATCAAAGTCAGGAATGCCGTTCCTCCAGCTAGGAATAAAGTAACCCCATAGGTGGTAACCATCGAGACAATTGTTTTTCTAATGAGCGTTGAAAATAATATCCCGAGACTTCCATAAACCAGGATGGTAAATAAATAAAATCCCATTGTCGTAAGCAGCTGACCTGGGGAAATACCTCCAAATAAAAACACAAAGCTATAAAGAGGCAAACTTGCCGCAATAAGCAAAATCAAATATGAAATGGAAGAAATCAGCTTACTCAAAATAATGCTAGAAGAGCTTTGGGTCGTTGTAAGCAAGATATTTAAGGTCTGCCTCTCTCTTTCACTGCTGATAACCCCTGCTGTTAAACCGGGAGTAATAAACAGAATCAAGCCAAGCTGCAATATTGATAGGACCATAAACATTGTCCGGCTCTGATCAGGTTTAAAAAAGCCCTGCATGTTATTTGACAATGATTCTATAAAGATAAATCCAACAATGATCAGGCCTAATGCCAGGAGGTAAAAGAGTACCCCAAGGTAGCTTTTAAAGCTGCGGAAGCGGAGCTTAAACTCTTTATTCAGAACAGGATTTACGACTAAATTCTTCATGTCAGCTCAACTCCCTTTGTAATTTCCATAAAGACATCTTCCAGATCCGTTTCTGCTTCAGCAAAGCTGGTGATCGCTAAATTATTTAAAATGGCTCTTTTCAGCAGATCTGTTTGTTCTTCAGCTGTCCCTTTATAAATAAACTGAAACGATGCTCCGTCCTCCAGTAAAGCCAATTTAAATATATTAGGATCATCCTCAAAGAAAGAGACGGCCTTTTCCGAGCTTCCATGAACTTTTACTATGATCAGCCTTTCTCCCCTCAGCTGTGACTGAATATCAGCAACAGACCCCTGAGCCACCAGTTTTCCCTGGTCAATAATACCTATGGTATCGCACATTTCTGCAAGTTCAGGCAGAATATGTGAAGAGATTAAAATAGTTTTGCCCATGCTTTTCAATTCTTTTAATATTTCCCTCATTTCAACCCTAGCTCTTGGGTCAAGTCCTGATGCAGGTTCATCCAGAATCAGCACTTCAGGATCATGGATAAGGCACCTGGCCAGGCAGAGGCGCTGCTTCATGCCTCTTGATAATAGGTCTACATATGATTCTCTTTTATTTGACAAGTTGACAAGGTCGAGAAGCTGCGGTATCAGCTTCTCACGTTCTGCAAATGGTATTCCGTAACTCGCACCGTAGAAGTGCAGATATTCATCAGCCTTAAGCTGGTCATAAACCCCGAAGAAATCCGGCATATAGCCTATCTGCTTCCTCACGAGCTTTGAATCCTTTTGAACATCATACCCGTTTACGTAAGCAGAGCCCGAAGTGGGAGCAAGTAAGGTTGCCAAAATGGAGAAGGTTGTGGATTTTCCTGCACCATTCTGTCCGACAAAACCAAATACACTGCCTTTTTCTATATTTAAATTTAAAGAATCAAGTGCTGTAAATTTTCCGTATCTTTTTGATAAATCCATAATTTCGATCATTTCGCCACCTCCCCTTTGATCGTAATAGCAGGCAATTGAACGAATGGATCACCCTGAGCTGATTTATTCAGCTTCATAATAAAACGGCCTTCTTTCGAAACGAACTGGGTTAAGTCATCTTTACTTGTCAGCTTTACGCTCCTTTGATCCGATTCAATCGGCAGCCACTCACCTGTCTTTTGGTTTTTTATTGAATACTGTACGTTTTGGCTATTGATCCTTACCGATATTTCTTCTAATCTATATGTTTTCTCTTTCAGCTGCTTCGGGAGGCTGAGAATATATTCATATTCTCCGTCTTCAAGCATCATTTCTGCATTCGTGCTGCCCATGCCTTTTTCATAAATCTGGCCCTGAATCACATTCCAATCAGCTGCCATCATTCCATCTTTCAGTGTAAAGGCTCCGGAGAACTCATTTATGGCCTCAAATGGCTGAAGGATCATATTTGTGTTATTCTGTTTTTCCTTTTTCCCTCTCATGGCTACATCAATAATTGATTCTTTTGTGATTCCCGCAATGACTGGCTGAGCAACATCCCCAAGCAGAAATGTAGTGGATGCATATTCCAGCTTTTCTCTTCTTAACCTATTTATATCATTTTGACCATTGGCAGGGTATGCGCCATTAAAAGTTCCTCCATATGGTCTGCTCAGCAGGGATTGTTTTGTGGTTTTATCCACTTTAATTGTCTCATCTTTCTTGATTGGCCCTAATTTGATCGCTTCATTGCCTGACCATATATATAATTCTTCAAAATCATACTCACTTTCGTTTTTGATTGTTCCAGTTAATCTTTTTTCCTTAAGGGTGAGGTCCGCTTTAAACTTCCCATTGAACTCGGTCTTGGCCTTTCCGTATATTGTTTTGGATGACCAATATTCTACCTCAGGGAAAATAATCTCATTGTTTTTTACCTTTTCAGCCATAATTCCGCTTCTAAAGGGATCTGATGAAGTGGAATTGTTTGAATAAACCACTGCATTAAATTCACCTTTGGGCATTGAGAGGATATATTCACCGCTTTTATTTGAAAGCAGGGTTGAAGCCTGATATCCGGTAAGCAGATTGTTATTCACTTTATAGATCCCCATCTGGTTCAGCTGAGGCTGAGAAATTCTGTCTTTTGCTCCCATTCCAAAGACAGCTGTCCCCATTAATATGGCGATGGAAGGAATGATCCACCAGGAATGCTCCCGCTTATCAAGCTTTCTTAAGACAAAATAAAGAACAGGCACTATCAGAATAATATAACCGGCAAAAAGCCCAATAAGCTGCCCTATAGAAAAATTGGATGCAGGGAAGAATTCATTCACTTCTGCAAATTCCCAATAAAGCTGGTCCAGGTAATCCTGAGAATATGGGCTGGATCCAATGGCCGCACCTGATGACTGTTTAATAAAGTCGGCAAACCATGTGTCGTATCCCTGCCATGAAGATAAAGGCTCATCTCCAAGTGAAAAAGCTGTCTGCAGGACCGTCCCGCTTCCATACTCCTTTTTCACCGCTGCTGGAAGATCTTCGCTTTCCGCGATAACTTCCGTACCCGTATCAACTGGACCAGTATAGAAGTTGAGCTCTTTAAAATCCGGCTCCTCTCCCTTTGCCGCCTGCAGGAATTTCACTGCACCAGCGGATTCGTTTTGAGATTTCATTGGCAGCAATGAATATAGCTCTCCATAGGCACCACTTGCATCAGGTCCGCCTCCGGCAATCAATGCTCCACCGTTGTAAACCCATTCCCTTATAGCAGATTGCTGTTTGTCACTAAGCTGGGAAATCTTGTATTCATCAATCAGCAAATAATCGAGTGTTTCCAATCCTGTCGCTTCATCCGGCAAATCTTCCTTATTGAGTTCAATCATCGTTTTTGAAGGAAGTGTCCTCAATTCTTTTACACGGTCATAGTTTTCACTGAGAACACCAATTACTTCAGTTGCCATATCTATAAATTTCGGCTTTAATGTATTTTCGCCTTTAAAACTAACCTTTTTTCCATCTTTCCAATCTCCTTCATAAAGAGTCAGCAATGGAATGTTCTGATACATGGAAGGGTGGTCCTCTGTCATGCCAGGGATGGAAACCAGGTATTCCTTAGCTGTTCCGGCAGGAAGCTCTACTTTTACAGTAACCGCACCGCTCGTATTGTAAGATGGATGGTAACTTATCAGCAAATCCCCGCTAAATGCCTCTCCTGTATTTTCCATCTTAATCCTCAGAGGAAACCCCTCTCCTCTTTTCACTTTTCCGCCAAAGCCCTCATCTAGAGAAACTTTGATGTCTGTGCTGGCAGCTTCTGCTGATTGGAATGGATAAATCATTAACACAAAGCAGAATATAGCCATAATGATCACTTTTAATTTTCTGTACAACCCAATCTCTCCCCCATTAAAAATCGTAAGTATCAGCCTTTTGTTTTTTTATAGGCAGTCTTTAAAACTACAATTTATTACAGCCTGATGACTTCTTCCATAGTATAGACGCAGCTTACTGACAAAAAGTTCCTGTGGATAATTATTTAATTCGTTTACAGGACCTCATTTGAAATAAATTTATCAGCATAGTGTAATTTTACACTAAAAAATATAAATTTCAAACTATTTATTAAATTGAAATATATATCATTTTCGATAGAAAAACAGCCGGAGAACTCGCTCTCCGGCTGTTTTTCTATTCTTATTGTTCCTCTTCTTCTACTTCTTTTTCGACTATGTCGGCAAAGAGCCCATAGACATATTGTTCTGCATTGAATTCCTGCAGGTCATCCATTTTTTCTCCTAAACCTACAAATTTCACCGGGATTTCAAGTTCATTTCTGATTGCAAGAACGATGCCTCCCTTTGCAGTTCCATCCAGCTTTGTAAGAACAATACCAGAAACATCAGTGGCTTCCTTGAAGGTCTTAGCCTGAATCATGGCATTTTGTCCAGTTGTAGCGTCCAGAACAAGCAATACCTCATGCGGGGCACCAGGTACTTCCCTTTCAATTACACGCTTCACTTTCTCCAATTCTTTCATCAGATTGACTTTGTTCTGCAGACGTCCCGCAGTGTCACAGATTAATATATCAGCTTTGCGCGACTTTGCAGATTGAACGGCATCATACATGACAGCTGCAGGGTCAGAGCCAGCTCCCTGCTTAATAACATCAACGCCGACACGTTCGCCCCACACCTCAAGCTGTTCAATCGCTCCCGCACGGAAGGTATCGCCTGCTGCAAGCAGGACATTTTTCCCTTCAGTTTTGAATTTATGGGCAAGTTTTCCTATCGTCGTTGTTTTTCCGACTCCGTTAACACCAACAAACAGGATAACAGTTAGTCCCTCAGACTGAATATTTAATTCTGTGGAGGTTTCGCCTGCGCTGTCATAAATTTCTACAAGCTTTTCTGAGATGACAGCCTGCACATCGCGAGGATCCTGAATATTCTTGCGCTTTACTTCCCTTCTCAGCTCTTCAACCAATTCCATGACAGTGTCGAATCCAACATCCGCCCCAATTAAGATTTCTTCCAGTTCCTCAAAGAATTCCTCATCCACTTTACGATACCTTGAAACAAGGTCATTTACCTTATTTGAAAAATTATCGCGCGTTTTGGTTAATCCGTCTTTAAATTTTTCAGTAACACTATCTGTCTGCTGTGTGATTTTTTCTTTTAGTTTTTTAAAGAAACTCATGTTTTCACTTCCTTTTAAAAGCAATATGTATAGGTGCGGAACAGTGTTATAAGCTGTCCCGCATTAAAGCTGCTATTGAGTAATTAGTTCCCTGGTTTCTTCCAGACGTACAGATACCAGTTTGGAAACACCGGATTCCTGCATGGTTACACCGTAAAGGACATCCGCTTCTTCCATTGTTCCTTTTCTGTGGGTGATAACGATGAACTGGGTTTCGTCGCTGTATCTCTTTAAGTATTTGCTGAACCTTTGCACGTTTGCTTCATCCAAGGCTGCCTCTACTTCATCAAGGATACAGAATGGAACAGGACGTACTTTCAAAATGGAAAACAGCAATGCAATTGCAGTAAGCGCCCTTTCTCCTCCCGATAATAATCCGAGGTTCTGCAGTTTCTTGCCTGGAGGCTGTGCGACAATTTCCACACCTGTATTCAATAAATCATCAGGCTGGGTCAAGCGTAAATCGGCTCTGCCGCCACCGAATAAAGATTGGAAAACCGACTCAAAATGAAAACGGATCCCTTCGAACGTTTCTTCAAATCGCCTTTTCATTTCAACATCCATTTCATCGATAACCTGGAATAACGTATCTTTTGCTTCCTGAAGGTCTGTTTTTTGTTCAAGCAGGAATTCATATCGTTCAGATACTCTGTCATATTCTTCGATTGCCCCAAGGTTCACAGCCCCAAGCTCTTCGATTGCCAGCTTTATGAGTTTTACTTTTTTTCGCGCTTCATCAATTTCAATATCCAGCGGATATTCCTCTTTAGCACCTTCAAAAGACAGCAGATATTCTTCCCTTAAATGATTCAGCCTATTTTCCAGCTCAACATCAAGCCGGTTCTGCTTAACTTCCTCATCTTTCAAAACTTCTACCAGGCCTTTATGCTGGCGTTTTAATTCTTTTGCCTCAAGTTCCAGTTCCTCTAAGGATGTTTGGAGCTTTAAGCGCTCATCCCTTCTTGAAGCAATTAATTCAAGCGTTTCATTCTTTTCCTTTAATTTTTGCTGTGCTGCCTCTTCCAGATGCTGCTCACCTGAAGAGCTATTCGTCATTTCGGATGATAGCAGTTCTAAATCCTCTTTTACTGTCTTCAGCTTATCCCTGTTAACAGCAAGCTCAGAAATTAGTGCGGCTAGTTTGTCCTCAGCATGATTCAGCTGTTCATTTTTGGAAGCGAAGCTGATTTTCAGCTCATTTATTTCAGATACAACAGTTTCCTTTGAAGTCTGCTGGGTGTTTTTTCTTTCTGTTAATGCTTTAATCTCATTATCAAGATCAGCTATTTGTTTTTGCTGCTGCTCCAATAGATCTGCAAGCTCACTCTTTCTGTTCAGCAGTCTTTCTCTATCTTCCGAAAACTGTGCTTTGTCCATATCATAAAGAGATAAGCGCTCATTAATGCTTTTCTCCTCAAACTCTACTTCCAGAAGCTCTCCTTTTACCCTCTGTTCCATCAAACGAAGCTCTTCACCTGTTTTTCTAAGCTGTTCAATGCGTGTTTCCTGTTTTTGAATTTCGCTTTTTTGCAGTTTCACTTGTTTTTCGAGGTTAGCTGTTTTGGATTCCATGTCCACAATTCGTGATTTCAGCTCTTCAAGTTCACCTTTGCGTGAAAGAATAGAAGTGCTTTTCTGTTTCATGGCTCCTCCCGTCATGGACCCGCCGGGATTAACCACATCTCCATCAATAGTAACGAGTCTCACACGGTATTGAAGAAGCTTCGCCAGTTCATTGGCTCCCTTAAGGTCACGGGCAATAACAACATTGCCAAGCAGGTTTTCAATAGCGGACTGATGCCTTCCTTCAAACTGGATCAGCGAAGCAGCTTCACCAATAAAGGCGGGATGGGCTTGAACCGATTGCAGTTGCCCGGTATTAAGCCTTTTCCCCTTCACTACACTTAACGGCAGGAAAGTTGCTCTTCCGTATGAATTCTTTTTCAGGAATTGGATGGCACTTCTCCCATCCTGCTCATTTTGTACGATGATATGCTGCATGGAACCGCCAAGAGCCGTTTCAATCGCCGTTTCGTACTCTTTTGGCACCTGAATTAATTCCGCTACGGCTCCTTCAATTCCCTGCAGCTTGCTGCCCCTTGCTTTCAATACTTCCTTTACACCTTGGAAAAAGCCCGAAAAGTCTTCTTCCATTTCTTCAAGCATTTCCTGCCTGGATTTTGCCTGCTGCAAATACTGATAAGCCTGATACAATGTTTTTTCCTGCTTTTGATAATTATTCTTTAATGATTCAAGCTTGCGGTCTTCATTGCGGAACACATGTACCTGACTCTCTATTTCTTTTTGCAGGCTTTCAAGTTCTGATTGTATCTTTTGCTTTTTCTCTTCGTTTTTCTTGCGGTCGGCAATATACTTTTCGTTATCCATCTCAAGCTTAGAACTGCGCTGACCCTGCTGGCTGAGCTGCTGTTCAATATTCTGCAGTTCGTTTCTTGAAGCCGCCTGGCTATTCAGCACTTCAATATAATCACTTTTCAGCGATTCAATTTTCTCTTCCGTATTTTCACTGAAGAGTTTGAGCTGATCCTGCTTTTCCTTTAATGCTTTCTGAAGTTTAACTGCTTCTGCCTTTACTTTTCCTTTGAGAGTCAACTGCTTTTCTTCTTGCTCTTTTAACTCAGTTATCTTCGAAGAAAGTTCTTCCATATTTCGATGAAGCTGGTCTTTATTCTGGCTGGCATTTTTTTTTCGCTCTTTTAGGACTTCTTTTCTGCCTTCCAGTTTTTCAAGCTCTTCACTGGCATGAAGGAGTACGTCCTGTAAATCATTTACTGATTCATCGATTGCAGCAATATGATCCTTTAACTCTTCCATTTTGGCTTCTTTGTTCTGAATAACTGCCGATAGCTTCATTTCATCTTCTGTATGCCGTTCAAGCTGACGTGAAAGCTGCTCCCATTTTGAATGCAGGTCTTCTATCTCATAGACTGTAAGGGCAACTTCTATTTTCTCAAGCTCTTCCTTCTGCTGCAGATAATCTTTCGCAATCGAAGCCTGAATTTTCAAAGGCTCTACCTGGCTTTCCAGTTCATGAAGAATATCATTCACCCTGTTTAAATTATCCTGGGTTTCAGAAAGTTTGCCTTCCGCTTTTTTCTTTCTTGTCTTATATTTAAGCACACCAGCCGCTTCTTCGAATATCGTCCGGCGTTCTTCAGCTTTGCTGTTTAGAATTTCCTCTACCCTGCCCTGGCTTATTATTGAAAAAGCTTCCCTGCCAAGGCCTGAATCCATAAATAAATCTACGATATCTTTTAATCTGCATGTTTGCTTATTGATTAGGTATTCACTGTCTCCAGATCGGTAGACCCTTCTTGTAACACTGACCTCGCTGTACTCGATCGGCAGACCCTGATCGCCGTTATCAAGGGTCAGTGTCACCTCAGCAAAATTCTGCGCTCTCCGGGAATCACTGCCCGCAAATATGACATCCTCCATTTTCGCGCCGCGAAGGGACTTAGCTGATTGTTCACCCAATACCCAGCGTATGGCATCTGTTATATTGCTTTTTCCGCTTCCATTTGGACCTACAACTGCCGTGACGCCAGGAACAAAATCAACCGTAATCCGCTCAGCAAATGACTTAAATCCAATAACATCAAGCCTTTTTAAAAACAACCCTGCTCCCCCTCTGTCTCCTCCAAGTTTCTATTCTTTGATGTCACTTGATATGATTCTTCAATACTTCAAGGGCCATTTGGGCTGCATGCTGTTCTGCTTCTTTCTTTGATCGGCCAGTGCCTGTCCCAAGCTCCCTGCCATTTAGGGAAACAGTGGAAACAAATTCACGATTGTGAGCAGGCCCTTTTTCCTGAAGGATTTTATATTCAATTGCACCTGCACCATCCCGCTGAACAAGTTCCTGCAGCTGGCTCTTGAAATCCATCACATGCGAAAAAGCACCTGAATCAATCTTTGGAAAAACAACTTTTTCCAAAAAACCGACAACCGTATCTAATCCTTTATCCAGGTATAGTGCACCTATAAAGGCTTCAAATACGTCTGCAAGCAGGGCAGGACGGGTTCTTCCCCCTGTCATTTCCTCCCCTTTTCCAAGCAGTACAAGGCTGCCGAATGACAATTCGTGGGCAAATGAGACCAGGGAGGGTTCGCAGACAACCGCGGCCCTCAGCTTTGTTAATTCCCCCTCGCTCATCATAGGATATTTTAGGTAAAGGAACTTTGAAACAGTCAGTTCCAGGACAGCGTCACCCAAAAATTCCAGCCTTTCATTGTCTTCATAGGGCTTTCTCCGATGCTCATTCACATAAGATGAATGGGTAAAAGCCTGTTTTAATAATTTTTCATTTTCAAATTGAATTCCGATTTCCGTCTGGAATTCTTTAAATTGTTTTTCGATTGCGCGAAATGATTTTCTTTCCTTATCCTTATTGCTGCGCATAATGCATCCACCTTGCTAAAAATTAATATTCTGCATAAGTAAAAAGCTTAAATGGTCTTCCCTAAGTTTACGGAATAAAGATGAAAAACGCAAAAAAACTTCTATTTACCAAAGCAATTTTAGTTTCATTTGGGTACAGCCATCTTCACAGAAGAAAGCCCCGTTATTCAACGGAGCTTTTGCCTTACATATTTACTGTCCACAGCCACCTGCTTCCGGGCTGCAGATTTTTCTCATGCTGCCTTCAATGCCACAGGTAACACCGGACAGTAAACATCTGCTGATAAATTGAAACTCAATCAGTGGGGTGCTTTTCCACAATGATTGTTAGTTGAACCAATCGGGCCATTACGGGCAGTTTGGCTCACGCTTATTAGTTTTTGAGTTCCTCTAAGTCTAGAAACGGGAGTCTTACTGCCCGTTAGACTGCGATAAAAAAATTGCTGCAGCGAGGGGCATACCCTCACTGCAGAGTGGTTCAACTAACGATTATTGGCTAGCTTTTATGTAATTTACAGCGTCACCGACTGTTGCGATTTTTTCAGCATCATCGTCAGAAATCTCCATGTCGAACTCGTCTTCTAATTCCATTACTAATTCTACTACGTCAAGGGAATCAGCACCTAGATCATCTTTGAAAGAAGCTTCCAATTTAACTTCAGACTCTTCAACACCAAGACGGTCCACGATGATCTTTGTTACACGTTCTAATACTTCTGCCATGCTTGTTCACCTCCCCTCAAGTATTATAGATTATTTTTAGACTTAATTGAAAGGTTTTATAAAAGTTTTTTGCATTACAAGCCTGTTACAAGTTACATGACCATTCCGCCATCAACATGAAGGGTTTGCCCTGTCATATAGCGGCTGTCCTCGGAAGCAAGAAACACTGCCACATTCGCAATATCTGCAGGGTCGCCAAAACGCGCCAATGGAATTTGCTTAAGCATCTGCTCTTTTACATCCTCGTTCAGCTTATCAGTCATATCAGTTGTGATAAAACCTGGTGCAATGGCATTGACCGTTATGCCTCTTGATGCAAGTTCCTTTGCAGAGGTCTTTGTCAGGCCAATAACACCTGATTTGGCGGCGACATAATTAGCCTGACCAGGATTGCCGCTTACTCCAACAATCGAAGAAATATTGATAATACGCCCGCTGCGCTGTTTCATCATCTGCCTTGTAACAGCTTTTGTACAAAGGAATACACCTTTCAGGTTAATGTTAATTACATCATCCCATTCGTCTTCCTTCATTCTCATAATCAGGTTATCCTTCGTAATCCCAGCATTATTAATCAGAATATCAAGCTTGCCAAACTTATCTACTGTTTCTTTTACCATGCTTGCCACGGAATCACTGCTGGATACATCGCATTGGATAGCAAATGCATTTCTGCCTAATGCTTTTATTTCATCAACTACTTCGTTCGCCCTTGCCTCACTTCCGGAATAGTTAACCGCGATATCTGCACCTTGCTTAGCAAGACCCAAAGCGATTTCCCTTCCGATTCCGCGGGAAGCTCCCGTTACTAAAGCGGCTTTTCCCTCTAGCTTCATCTCAATTCCTCCTTCAAGGATTCTGTAACCGTCTGGCAGGATTCAGCATCGGAAACGGCATACGTTTTAAGGGAACGATCTACCTTTTTCACTAAGCCTGACAGTACTTTTCCAGGTCCTATTTCTATAAATGTGTCTACTCCAAGCTCTATCATCTTGCGGATTGAATCCTCCCAGAGTACAGGAGAATAGAGCTGTTCAATCAATCTGCTTTTTATTTCTGCAGCGGAAGTCATTTCAGAAGCCGTAACATTGGCAATGACAGGAACAGATGCATCTTTGATTTCAATCTCGTCCAGGATCTGCCTGAACTTCTCCGCAGCAGGCTTCATTAATTCAGAATGGAATGGACCGCTTACTTCCAGTGGAAGCACACGCTTGGCACCTTCTTCTTTAGCCTTTGCAGAAGCTAGTTCAACACCTGCCCTTGAACCTGAAATCACAATCTGTCCAGGACAGTTTAAATTTGCGAGCTGAACCGGATTGCCGCCTGCAGATACCTCTTCTGTGACTGCAGTAAGCTTGTCCCTGTCAAGTCCCAGTACCGCTGCCATTGTTCCCTCGCCATTAGGAACTGCTTCTTCCATGAACTCTCCTCTTTTACGGACAGCATAAACACCGTCCTCAAAGGATATAGCTTCCGATGCAACGAGTGCAGTATATTCACCAAGGCTGTGGCCAGCCACAAAATCAGGTGCTACGCCCGACCTTTTAAAGTAATCGAGGATAGCAATGCTAGTAGTCAACAAAGCTGGCTGGGCATTTGTTGTTAACGTCAATTTTTCCTGAGGCCCTTCAAAAATAAGTTCTGATAGTGAAAAGCCAAGTTTTTGATCAGCACTCTCGAAAAATGATTTTACTTTCTCATCCTGTTCTGCTAGTGCTTTTCCCATTCCTGCAGCCTGCGATCCCTGCCCAGGAAATAAAAAGGCGATTTTACCCATCGTGCTTCCCCCCAAGTAAAATAAGTTTATTTAATGGCTGATTTTTCTGCTTCTTTTTCAACTGCTTCCTTAATCGTTTGAGCGACATTGTTTTCTACCATATTCCTGGTCTGTCTGACTGCACTGAATAAAGCTGTTGCATCTGAGGAACCATGAGCCTTAATAACCGGCGCCTTTAATCCGAATAATCCAGCACCGCCGTATTCCGAATAATCCATCTTGGATTTAAGCTGGTATAAGTCAGGCTTTAAGGCAGCTGCTGCCAATTTCGTTTTAAAGCTGCTGGTCAGAGCTGTTTTTAGCATTTTAAATACAGATAGAGCAGTACCCTCAATTGTCTTTAGCACCATATTTCCGGTAAAGCCATCTGTCACTACAACATCTGCAGCTCCTTCAAGCAAATCGCGCGCTTCCACATTGCCGATAAAATGGATATCAGCATTCTTCAGAAGGTCAAATGTATTTTTCGCCAGCTCATTGCCTTTTTTCTCTTCAGTTCCGATATTTAGAAGGCCCACTCTCGGATTGGAGACACCCCGGACCTTTTCTGTATATATGGATCCCATAATCGCATATTGAAGAAGATGCTCAGGTTTCGCGTCTACATTCGCACCTACATCCAGCAAAAGGAACCCTTCCCCGCCTATCGTTGGAAGTGTAGGTGATAATGCCGGGCGTTCAATGCCTTCTATCCTTCCTACCACAAAAAGGCCTGCAGCCATAAGAGCACCCGTGTTTCCTGCGGAAATGCATGCATCCGCTTTACCATCTGAGACAAGCTGTGCTGCAAGCACCATTGAAGCATTTTTCTTTCTGCGCACAGCCCTTACTGGTTCATCATCCGGCAAGATGACTTCATCTGTATGTAAAATTTCAATACGCTCGTTTGAAGTAAGGTATTCCTTTATTTTTGACTCATCGCCAACAAGGGTAATGTGTATATCCTTAAACTCCGCGGCAGCTTTCATTGCGCCAAGGACAATTTCCTTTGGGGCATTGTCGCCCCCCATTGCGTCTATGGAAATTTTCATGATGTTTCATCCTTTAGTGATTATTTTTTTCTGAACATGTCGAATTCGCCCTTAAATACCTGTTCATTATTTACAAAGCTATTGACTTCAACAATCGTCCTTCCGCTATCAATATCGATTGTAAGAACCTTGGCTTTTGCTATCACACGTTCACTTAATCGCACTGGCCTTGTAAATTGAATATTGGCTTTTGCTGTCAATGCCAATTCATCATTTATTACTGCAACCGCCAGTGAGTTAGCCTGGGCAAACAAGTGATGACCCCGGGCTATTCCATTCCGCTTGAAAACATGTTCATTTTTCACATCGAAAATGGATATTGCCGTTTTATCCAATTCTATATCTATTATTTCACCGATTATTTCTTCTATGGGTAAAGATCGGACTTCATCCTCGAAAGTTTTTTCAGCAACATGCTTGATTCTCTCCCGCAATTCCGGAATAGATAATTCCAAGCGGTCGAGCCTGATTGTCTGGACGCTGACAGAGAACTTTTCTGCAAGTTCCTCGTCCGTGACAAATGGATTTTCTTTTATTGTGTCCGTTAATAAATTCTGGCGTTCTTTTTTATTTCTTTTCATTAAAAATCCCACCGTCCGAGATATTAAGACTAGGTACTAATAGTAGTATATAATCAAAAAAAGCAGATTGCAAGAAAGAACTTTTCTGCAATCTGCTTGTTTACCTTGTGCCTAGTCCAGTTTTTCCCCTTCCAGCACTCCTGTTTCCTTTAAATAATTTCTCAATGGCCGGTACTCATCTGAATGCCAAAATTCATGTGATTCAACAAGAGAAGCTGCATCGTTTCTGGCGGTTTCGAGCGCGCGGTAATCATGGACCATATCAGCGACTTTAAATTCCGGAAACCCGCTTTGTTTTCTTCCGAAAAAGTCTCCAGGACCTCTCAGCTCAAGGTCTTTTTCACTTAGAGCAAAACCATCATTGGTTTCTGTCATGATTTTCATGCGTTCTTTTCCAACTTCCGATTTCGGGTCAGCCAGAAGCACACAATAAGATTGTTTATCTCCTCTTCCTACCCTGCCCCTCAACTGATGAAGCTGTGCAAGTCCAAAGCGCTCCGCATCATAGATCACCATCATCGTTGCATTCGGAACATTTACACCCACCTCGACAACCGTCGTTGAAACAAGAATCTGCTTTTCATTTCGGCTGAAAGCTTTCATAACATTTTCCTTTTCATCTGGATGAAGCCTGCCGTGCATGAGGCCGACATCATAGCGGCCATGAAAATGATGCATCAATGTTGCATGGACATCTATAGCGTTTTGAACATCCAGTTTATCTGACTCCTCAATAAGGGGACAGATCACATATACCTGCTGACCTGCTGAAAGCTCCTTTTCCATAAAACCAAGAACTCTGTCCAGCATTTCAGGTTTTGCCCAATAAGTTTCAATCGCTTTTCGCCCTGCCGGCATTTCATCTATGATGGAAACATCCATTTCCCCAAAAACAGTAATGGCCAATGTTCTCGGGATTGGCGTGGCAGTCATAAACAGAACATCCGGACTCTCGCCTTTTTCCCTGAGGATGCGCCGCTGCCCGACACCAAATCTATGCTGTTCATCAGTAATAACAAGCCCCAGTTTATTAAATTCCACTTCTTCCTGGATGAGTGCATGTGTGCCTATAAGAACATCAATTTCTCCATCCTTTAAATGCTGAAGAATTTCTCTTCTGCGCTTTCCCTTTACGGAGCTTGTCAGGAGTTCACATCGTAAGCCAAATGGCTTAAGCATCGTTTTTAAAGATTCCGCATGCTGCTCTGCAAGGATTTCGGTCGGCACCATTAATGCTCCCTGGAAATCTGCTGTCCTGCTGGCAAATAGGGCGATCGCCGCAACAGCCGTTTTACCGGAACCAACATCCCCCTGTAATAGCCTGTTCATCCGATAAGGCGATTTCATATCAGACAGAATCTCATTAACCACCCTTTTCTGGGCACTGGTTAAGGCAAATGGCAGAGAGTCTATAAACTCTATAAGCCTCGAAAGATTATAAGCTTGCGCAACCCCTTTAGACTGCTCTCTTTCAATCTTTCTTAGTGCCTGCATTTTTAATTGAAAATAGAAGAATTCTTCATAAACAAAGCGCCGTCTTCCCTGTTTAAGTTCCTGATCATTGGCAGGAAAATGGAGCGATCTCATAGCATCTCGCCTATTCAAAAGCCTATATTGCGAAAGATATTTTTCAGGCAAAGTTTCTGATATCTCATTCCCATACTGTGAGAAAGCCAGTTTTATAAAACGTCTGATTCCCTTGACCGTGATACTTCCTTTCACCGCATAAACCGGCTCAAAATCTTTGTTATTGGAGGCATTTCCTATTTTAAATTCATTGGCTGTTATGATTTGGCGGTGCTGGTCCCATTTGCCTGTCACAGTAACAGTTTCGTTCAATGTAATTTTGTTCTTTATATATGGCTGATTAAACATGACCACTTGTATCAGATATCTGCCTGCAAGAACTCTCACAGTCAGCCTGGACCGTTTCCTTCCATAATAGGCGAGTGAAGGTTCACTGTGGATCTTTCCTTCCACAGTTACTCTTTCATCATGCTTAATCTCTTCCAGGTCCTTGAGCCTGTAATCCTCATATCTATATGGAAAATATTCAAGCAAATCTTTTACAGTATTTATGTTCATTTCAGCAAGTGATACTGCTGTTTCCTCTCCGATGCCTTTAACAGCTGTAACAGACTGATTATAATTTGGATTCACGTTTATTGAACGGCTGCCAAATATATTTTCTCAAGGCAGTCCGCCACCCCTCCCTGCTCAATTACTTTTAACTGCAGGCTTATGCAGCGCCTGCTTTATAACTAGCACATTATCATTTAAATAGGCAAGTAAGTAATCTTTAACCAAATAATAAATTTTTCCGAAGCTCGCTAAAATATAAACGTTTAAAATGGCAAAAGCGAAGGCTGGGCCCTCGCTTTGTTTATTAGTTATTCAATTGAGAAAATAAAAGAGTACAGCGGCTGTTTGCCATCATGGACTTCGACTTCAACATCTTCATACTTATCTTCAATATAGCTGATAAGTGCCTCCATTTCCTCTTCTGCCGCATCTTCACCTTTTAATACGGTTAGGATCTCAGAGTCTTCATCGATCATTCCATCGAGAAGATCTTTGGCAGCCTGCACTCTATCCTTGTTCTTGACAACAATTTTCCCATCTGCGATGCCCATGAAATCATCTTTTTCAATTTCAAGGCCATCGATGCTTGTATCACGGACTGCAAATGTAATTTGGCCAGTCTTCACATGCTGAAGGGCGCCTGTCATTCCTTCTTCATTTTCCGCGAGTCCGGCACTTGGGTTAAAAGCAAGCAGGGCTGCCATTCCCTGAGGAACTGTCTTGGAAGGAACAACCACTGCTTCTTCTTCAGTCACTTCTGCAGCCTGCTGTGCAGCCATGATGATATTCTTATTGTTTGGCAAAATGATTACTTTCTTGGCATTCACTTCTTTGATGGCCTTTACGATATCTTCCGTACTGGGATTCATCGTCTGGCCGCCCTCAATGACTGCATGTGCACCTATGCTTCGGAAAAGATCCGCAATACCGCTGCCCATTGATACTGTCACTATTCCGTACACCTGCTTTTCCTTTGGCTTAGCTTCAGCTGCCAATGGTGTAGGGACATCTTCGATCAAATTAGTGTGCTGCTGGCGCATGTTTTCAATCTTCATATTGACTAAGCTGCCATAGCGCTGTCCGTATGTCAGGCAATCTCCAGGCTGTTCAGAGTGGATATGTACTTTAACAAGCTGTTCATCTGCAATCACAAGAAGTGAGTCGCCATATTTGCTTAAGTCCTGGCGGAACTTGTCTTCTGAAAAAGGATTGGCAGATAGCTTTTCAGCTTCGAACTTTACCATAAACTCAGTGCAATAACCAAATTCAATATCTTCAGTGTTCATAAAACTATGAACATTTTTATGGTGTTCCGCGCTAACCAGGTCATCCATCTTTGGAAGGGCTGCTGGTGTATCAGGAAGTTTTTCGCCCTTGAGCTCGGCAAGGAATCCTTCATAAACAAAAACAAGACCCTGGCCGCCGCTGTCTACAACCCCAACCTCCTTTAAGACTGGAAGAAGATCCGGAGTACGGTTTAAAGAAGCCCGGGCTTCTTTTAAAACTTCCTCCATAATCACTACGATATCATCTTCATTTTTTGCAGCCTGCACCGCTTTTTTGGCGGAATCTTTCGCAACGGTTAAGATCGTTCCTTCAACAGGCTTCATCACTGCTTTATAAGCAGTCTCTACACCTGAATTCAAGGCATCAGCAAACTCTTTGCCATTTATGGATGATTTCTGTTCAATGTGCTTTGAGAACCCTCGGAACAGCTGGGAGAGAATTACTCCAGAGTTCCCGCGTGCCCCCATCAGCAACCCTTTAGAAAGAGCAGAGCCCACCTTACCAATATGTTCCTGAATATTAGCTTTTACTTCCTTTGCACCGGAAGTCATTGACAAATTCATATTTGTTCCTGTGTCTCCATCAGGAACAGGGAAAACATTTAACGCATCCACTAATTTTGCATTAGCAGATAAATGGTTCGCTCCTTGTATGACCATTTCGGCAAAAAGCTTCCCATCTAAATCTCTTTTTGACACAAGTCTTTCCTCCTCACTACGGGTTCGTTACACGAACTCCCTGAACGTAAATATTAACCGAGTCCGTACTTAGCCCAACTGTTTTATCAAGGGTGTATTTCACTTTAGATTGCACATTGTGGGCAACCTCGGAAATTTTCGTTCCGTAACTTACAATAATATACATGTCGATATGTACTTCATCTTCTTCCTGGCGGACAATTACACCGCGAGTAAAATTCTCTTTTCGAAGTATATCTGTAAGGCCATCTTTAATTTGATTTTTAGAGGCCATCCCTACGATGCCGTAGCAGTCAACTGCTGCTCCGCCTGCGATTGTTGCAATTACGTCATTAGAGATATCAATTTGCCCGAAATTCGTTTTTAATTCGATGGACATGGTTCGTTCCCCCTTTGGAAATTGCTTTTAATAAAAGCTTCTTCAGGCACTCCCGCTTAACGGAAGCGCTGGCGTTCCCCATTAATTGTAATATGGAGGCAAGCTTGCTGTTATAGGATTAATGCATCCTTTTCAGCTGGGCAGCGTTACTAACTCCAAAGCTTTATGCATACCTTATGATATTTTACTATATGGGCTGTAATATTGAAAGTCATACTTCCCCATCTCTATTATAGCTCATGTTCCATGCCCCTATGTCAAGGAAATTTTCTTGAAAGCAAACTATTGCAATCAGAAGGGTTGTATGATAAATTATTAAAGTATCTTTTAATGTCGAAATCCGAAAAGGAATTCCACATTAATTCAGATGGATGAATCTGACTATTGCAAATGAAAGCATTGAAAAATAGTTTCAGCTTATGCTTTTAGTAAGGAGGGAAACATACATGCCACGCAAATGTGTTGTAACTGGTAAAAAAACAACTTCAGGTAACGCACGTTCTCACGCAATGAACGCTAACAAGCGTACTTGGGGTGCTAACCTTCAAAAGGTACGTATTCTTGTAGACGGTAAACCTAAACGTGTTTGGGTTTCTGCAAGAGCACTTAAATCAGGTAAAGTTGAGCGCGTTTAATCTGCTCAGGGACATCCTTTTAGGATGTCCTTTTTATTTGCCCTTTTTATAATCCACTATCATTCTCCCCCATTCAGTCAAAAAATAAAAGCACCCCATAGAGGTGCCCAGTTTTTTGATGCTATTTTCTTTTTCATTTATGGGCGTTTACCCTTTTTTGAAGGTCCCTAACATGGCACGCACAATGCCCCCTAAAAATTTAGGAAGTTTGATTGTATAAAATCTCATTACTCGTGTCCCTCCTCACAATCTACGCATCCATTCTGTCCTTAAATCGTCTTTACCATCTTATTCAAATAATGAAAGATGAGTACTCATGATTAAAAAAAAATGATCAGAAAGCAATTCATGCCAAGACTCATATCCAGCTTCCCAGAACCTTGCAGGGCAGCACTGGCCCGGCACTTAATCCTTGCTTCTTACAACCATTAATATGCCTTCAGTAAAAGAAAAAGTACCACAATCATCAATAAGTTCATTGCTGATACAAAGAGTAGAACCTGCAGGGACGGTCCGATATGTGAGCGGATACTTGAAATTTCTTAAAGTGAGGCCTTTAATTTCCATCGTGATAGGGACAAAAGAAATGTATTTGAAATATGGATTTTGCTTTATGCTATATTCACCTGGACCCTTAATATAAATCTTATTTTTTTGGTCAATAATTTCGACAGGAACAAAGTTTTCTGCAAGTACAGGCTTTATTAACAGCTGAATATTTGCAAATAAGTGGTCAAGCCGGCCCCCTGTGGCGCCAAACAAACGGATTTTTTCAGGATTTTGGCCCAGTGCCCAATTCAGGGCAAGCTCCATGTCGGTTTCGTCTTTCTCCGGCATGAATCTGTTCAGCTCTTTTACATTTTCTTCAATAGTTAATAGTTCTTCATTTGACACAGAATCAAAATCGCCAAATGCCATTTTCGGCTGTATGCCATTTTGAATAAGAGTAAGCACTCCTCTATCTACTCCGATCCAGAAGTCACAAGCAACACTGAACGAAGACAGTTCAGGCAGCAAATCCTCAGGGCCGCCAGCTAAAATATTTATAATCATTTCACATTGCTCCTATCATATCTTAAATTATAAAAAGCCAGCTGTATTCCAGCTGGCCCTTTTTTATTTTGAACCTTTTAAAGCAGCAATCGCCCCGGCTCTGTCTTTCTGATTATAAATTGCCGACCCGGCAACAAGCACATTGGCTCCAGCTTCAATGCACAATTGTGCTGTTTCTTCATTCACTCCGCCGTCCACTTCAATTTCAATATTTAGACCTTTTGCGTCAGCCATTTTCTTAACGGCCTCAATCTTAGGAAGAACCCCATGGATGAATTTTTGTCCTCCAAAACCAGGATTAACAGACATAAGCAATACCATATCAATATCATCAATAACATGCTCTATCATATTAACTGGTGTAGCCGGGTTAAGAACCACACCTGCCTTGACGCCAAAAGATTTAATTAAATGAATTGTTCTGTGAAGGTGTTTGCAAGCTTCTGCATGTACAGTGATATAATCTGCCCCCGCATTAGCAAATGCCTCAATGTAGTTATCTGGATTTTCTATCATCAAATGAACATCCAGGGGCAGCTTTGTTACAGGACGGATTGCATCAACAATTAAAGGGCCAATTGTAATATTCGGTACAAAATGGCCGTCCATTACATCAACATGAATATAATCAGCGCCGCCGATCTCTACATCTTTAATCTCTTCTCCCAATTTAGAAAAGTCTGCCGATAAAATAGAAGGTGCAATTTTTATCATGAATTAATACCTCGGCTTTCTATCTTTTATTTCCTGCAGAAAGGTTTTGTAGTGCTCATATCTATAGGAAGGAATTTCACCGTTTTCACTGGCGGCCTTTACAGCGCATTTCGGCTCTGCCATATGCAGACAGCCTCTAAATTTGCATAGATCGCTTTTCTCCTGAATTTCTGGAAAGCAATAATTTAGATCTTCCAATTCGATATCTGTAAATTCAAGGGAGCTGAATCCCGGTGTATCAGCAACAAGCCCTTTTCCAACCTCTATCAGCTCTACATGCCTGGTTGTATGCTTTCCTCTGCCCAAATGTGAAGAAATATCATTTGTTTTCAGCTCCAAGTCTGGTCTTAAAACATTTAACAAAGAAGATTTCCCCACACCTGACTGTCCTGCAAAAACGGATATCTCGCCTTCCAGATATGGCATTAATTCTTTAACACCTTCTTCTGTTTCCGAGGAGGTCAGCAAAACATCATAGCCGGCTTTGCGGTAATCTGATGCATATTGCTGAATTTCCTTATACTCATCCTCGTCTGTCAGGTCTATTTTAGTAATGCAGATGATTGGCTTTATATAATTGAATTCAACCAGCACCAGGAAAC
This sequence comes from Cytobacillus sp., assembly GCF_964223445.1. Classification (NCBI taxonomy): domain Bacteria; kingdom Bacillati; phylum Bacillota; class Bacilli; order Caryophanales; family Bacillaceae; genus Cytobacillus; species Cytobacillus sp. Next base: position 32,701 of record NZ_CAXQGS010000021.1, on the reverse strand, counting down.
GATCTAATAAAGAGGTGCTGAAGCCTGGTTCAACAGCTGAAAATACAAGAATGGCCTGATCAACATTTGCAATCGGGGGACGTATCAGCTCATTTTTCCGTTCTTTTACCTCTAAGATGTATCCTTCTGTAATACTTTCTGCCTGAAACACAACTTCATCACCGACTAGCGGGTTAACCTTATTTTTCCGGAAAACTCCGCGGCCTCGGCACTGAATGGTTTCATTTCCGCTTAAAACATAATAAAACCCGGCTAAGGCTTTAATAATTTTGCCCTCAGGCATAGCAACACTCCTTGCTTATGATTCTTCTTCCGGATAAGGGATTTCCTTTTCCTCAAAAACCTGTCCATCCCGCAGAACCTTATAAGTAGCATTCTGTCCAGGAGCAATCGTAATATCAATTGGTATTACAGTATCTTCATAAATCAGCTCCGTATGAACTGGTTCAGAGCCAGGATTATTCATATCCTTGATTATAATCTGAACTTCATTTGGCTCACCTTCGGCTGCAGGCTCATATGGAACGCTGATCTCAATATTTTCAGTTTTAGGAAGAAGTTCTTTTTTCCCTTTTGAAAGAATCACTGTCACTTTCTGTCCCCTTGTCAGGTTTGTGCCTGGTGCCGGGTCCTGTTTGATGACTAGTCCTTCAGGGACTTCCTCATGATATTCTTCTTCACCATACTCTACTTTCAATCCGGACGATTCTTCATACTCCTGCAGACCCTTTTCGTTATAACCGCGCAGATCTTTTAAGGCAATTGGCGCAGGGCCTTTGCTTACAGTGAAAATCAATTCCGTATCATCAGGAACGATAAGGTCGCCTTCTGAGAAGTTTTGGTCCAGGATGGTCCCAGGTGGCTCACTCTCATTATTTTCTTCTGTTTTTTCAATGCTTTTAAAATTTTTGCTTTCAAGCAATCGGACTACATCATCATATTGCCTTCCCTGGTAATCGGCTAATTCAAATTTTTCTTTGCCAGTGCTTTCATAGATATCAATGGAAGTTCCTTCTTTGACGGTTCTGCCTGCTTTCGGATCGGTTTTAACCACCAGACCTTCTTCCACATCAGGGTCACTTATCGGCTTTGTATCCCTAACCGTAAACCCTGCGGCAATAAGCTCTGCTACTGCATCTTCCACCTCTTTACCGGACACGTCAGGAACCTGGACATCCTTTGGCTCAATAAGATCGGGGAACACAGTTATGGCCAGCACGCCTAATACAGCCATAAACAAAAAGACTGACACTAGAATAATTGGCCATTTCTTTTTTTTCTTTTTCTTCTTTTTTTCCTTCTTCTTCTTTTCAGGGAGAGGTTTTGCCACAGGCTGCGTGTCTCCCTTTGGATCCTTTGCATGCACAAGTGTTTCGTCCATGCTTTGATATGGGCGGTCATCTGTAATAACAGGGATAGCCTTTGTAGCATCATCGTCAATCGGGACCATAAACTTTTCTTCATGAAGCCTTTCGGGTTCAAGAGCTGTTCTGATATCCTCTTCCATTTCTTCAACGGAATCATACCTGTGAAAAGGATCTTTAGCTGTCGCTTTTAAAACGATATTTTCAACACTTTGCGGTATGGAGGGATTCCATCTCTTAAGGGAAGGCGTCTCTGACTGCAGATGTTTGAGAGCTATTGATACAGCGGATTCACCTGAGAACGGAAGCCTGCCTGTTAAAAGCTCAAACATAACAATGCCAAGGGAATAGATATCAGATTTTCTGTTGGCCATTCCCCCCCTGGCCTGTTCCGGAGAAAGATAATGAACAGAGCCTAACACAGAATTGGTCTGGGTTATACTGGTTGCACTTAATGCCATGGCAATTCCAAAATCAGTAATCTTAACATTACCATGCCTATCTATCAAAATATTATGCGGTTTAATATCCCGGTGTATAATATGGTTTTGATGTGCATGAGATATGGCAGAGGTCAGCTGTTTCATAATTTCCAGCGCATCATCTATACGAATCGGGCTGTTTTGCTGTATGTATTGCTTTAAGGTTTGTCCATCTACATATTCCATCACAATATAATAGATTGAATCCTCCTCGCCAACATCATAGATATTGACGATGTTCGGGTGGGCTAAGCTGGTAGCAGACTGGGCTTCACGATGAAAACGGCGGATAAATTCTTCATCTTCGGCAAAGTCCATCCGAAGCACTTTCACGGCAACATCGCGATCCAGAATCATGTCATGGGCAAGGTAGACATTTGCCATGCCTCCTCCGCCAATCATATCAAGAATCTTATAGCGGCCGCTTAATCTTCTTCCCTTAATCATCATTTATCATCCCGCTCTCATTGCTTTCATCATACTCAGCAATCACGAGCGTAATATTGTCTTCGCCGCCATTATCATTGGCCTGATCAATCAGCACTGCGGCTTTTTCCTCAAGAGTACGTCCACTTTTGAGGATTTCACTCATTTCAGCCACAGGTACCTTGTTGGACAATCCGTCGGAGCATAATAATAATAAGTCGCCTTCTTCAAAAATAATGGTCTTGATATCCATCTCAACCGCTGCTTCAGTCCCCAATGCCCGGAGGAGCACGTTTTTTCTTGGATGATGCTCAGCATCCTCCTTCGTAATCTGCCCGGACCTTACAAGCTCATTCACCAGGGAATGGTCCTCCGTCAGCTGCTGAAAACCCGATTCATTCAAGATATAACATCTGCTGTCACCGATATTGGCAATCGTGGCAAAACGATCTGTACATATTGCAGCAACAACAGTTGTTCCCATGCCTTCACATTGTTCATTTTCTTTCGAATGTTCATAAAGAATGGTGTTGACCTCTGCAATATGCTTCAGCAGCCATCCCTCCGCCTCTTCGGCAGTCTGAAAGTCATCTGTCTCATCCCAGAATCCTTTTAAACTTGTTAATGTCATTTCGCTTGCCACATCGCCAGCCCGGTGGCCGCCCATGCCATCTGCTACGATGGCAAGGCGCTGCCCCTTGCTGTTCACATAGATGCCGCCATTATCTTCATTATGCTGCCTGACTTTGCCTTGATCTGTCATAAAAACAGCTTTCATTCTGTCACCTCGTCTCCTCTTTTCGCTCCTTTGCACGAAGTTGTCCGCATGCTGCATCTATATCATGACCGTGCTCCCTGCGAATGGTTACATTAATGCCGTGGTTCTTCAGTGTCTTTTCAAAAGCAAAAATTTGATCCTTTGGTGTCCTTACATAATCTCGTTCAGGCACATAGTTTACTGGAATCAGGTTAACATGGCACTTTACATTTTTTATTAACTTCGCCAGCTCTTCAGCATGTTCCACCTGGTCGTTGACCCCTCCGAATAACCCATATTCGAAACTCACCCGTCTGCCTGTCTTATTTATATAATACCTGATTGAATCCATAAGGTCCGGCAGCTTATAAGCTCTATTGATTGGCATTAGGCGGCTTCTGATTTCGGTGTTTGGAGCATGTAATGAAATCGCGAAATTGATCTGCATATTTTCATCTGCAAATTTATAGATTTTTGGGATGATTCCACTTGTCGAAACAGTGATATGGCGTGCACCGATATTCAGCCCTTTATCATGGTTGATAATTTTCAGGAATGACAGCATACTGTCATAATTATCAAATGGCTCACCAATTCCCATAATAACAACCGAGCTGACCCGTTCATCTGTCTCATCTAGTGCCTGTTGTACTTTTACGACCTGAGCAACGATTTCTCCTGCTTCAAGATTGCGTTTTAATCCGCCTAAAGTTGAAGCACAGAATGTACAGCCGATTCGGCAGCCAACCTGAGTAGTTACACATACCGAATTACCATAGTCATGCCTCATCAGTACCGTTTCAATTGAATAGCCATCATGAAGTTCAAATAAAAACTTTATTGTCCCATCAGCTGACTCCTGCTGAATGATCGTTTTAAGAGTTGTCAGCGAAAAATTTGCTGATAACGTATCTCTTAACCCTTTTGACAGGTTCGTCATATCCTCAAATGATGTGACTCTTTTTGTGTATAGCCAATCAAAAATTTGCTCAGCCCTGAAAGCTTTCTCATTATTTTCTTTAAGCCAATCCTTCAGCTCAAGCAGCTGTAAAGTATAAATGGATGGTTTTTGTTCGGCTGCTGTTATTTTCTCTGCTGCTGTTTGTTCCATTTATTGCACCTTCTTTCTCAGACAGGCAATATAAAACCCGTCCGAACCAATATCCTGCGGTAATATCTGCAGTTCAAAACTCTCTATAAACGGAGCAATTGGGTTAGGCATTCGCTCACGAACAGATACGTCCCCCTCAAATTCCGCATTTTCCTTTAAAAATGACTGGACAACATGCTGATTTTCTTCCTTGTCCACTGTACACGTACTATAAACTAGAATACCACCTTTTTTCAGCAAAGGTGAAACGGCATTCAACAGATTTCTTTGAATCTTATGGAGATGATATAAATCATCTTCTTTTTTTGTGTATTTCATATCCGGCTTTCTTCTCATAACTCCAAGGCCTGAACATGGGGCATCCACTAAAATGCGGTCAAAAGATTCTTTTTCATAATGCTCCTGGACTTTTCTGCTGTCAAGGGCATTTGTTTTAATATTTGATAGTCCCAGTCTATCGGCATTATCATTAATCAGCTTTACTTTATGTTCGTGAAGATCCAATGAAATGACCTGTCCGGTATTTTGCAGTTTTTCTGCTATATGAGTGGTTTTTCCTCCGGGAGCTGCGCAGGCATCCAGGATCTTTTCATTCTTGTTTCCTCCAAGGGCATAAGCAGCAAGCATGGAGCTTTCGTCCTGAATCGTAATCAGGCCATCTTTGAAGGCACGGGAATTGGCCAGGTTACCTCTTAAACATTTAATGGCAATTGGTATAAACGGACTTGGTTCCACTTCAAATCCTTCTTCCTTTAGAAGTAACAGGCATTCTTCCCTGGAAGCCTTTACCTCATTTACCCTTGCAGTCTGCAGTGGAGCAGTCAAATTTATTTCACACATTTTCTTAGTTTCTTCAAACCCAAGCTGATCGGCCCATCTTTTTACCAGCCACTCGGGATGGCTGGTCTCAATGGAAAGACGCTCAACACTGTCTTCAATTTGTTCAAGATCAGGAAGTCCCTTCCTTTGAATATTCCTGAGCACGCCGTTGACCATGCCGGAAATCCCTTTATGCCCCCAACGTTTTGCTATTTCTACTGCCTCGAAAATAGCTGCGCGGTCGGGAATTTTATCAAGATAAACCATCTGATACAGAGTAAGTCTTAAGAGCTGGTTTACCCAGCTTTCAATTTTTTTATTGCCTGCCAGAAACGGCTGCAGGTAAAAATCGAGTGTCATCCGGCGCTGAAGGGTACCATAAGTCAACTCCGTAAGAAGCCCGATATCCTTCTGGTCTATTTCGTTCTTTTTTATGGCGTTATTCAGTAAAAGATTGCTGTAGGACTGATTTTTTTCAATGGCTTCAAGAAGTTCCAGTGCAGTTTCTCTTACATTTTTCTTTTTTAGCTTTTTCATTCGGTGTCTCCGAAACGGCCGCCGGCAGTTAGATGGGACCCTGAGCCTCTTAAAAATTGTTCTGCTGGCATCTTTTTCTTACCGGAAGGCTGCAGCTCAGTAATTTTAATGGATGTCTCATTCCCTGCTGCCACAACGATTCCATCTTCCTCAAGCCTGATAATTGTTCCCGGTTTTATGCTTTCAGCAGATTTAACCTTCTCCGAGTTCCAGATTTTAATCACTTTGCCGTCAAAAGTGGTATAAGCAACCGGCCATGGGTTTAACCCTCTAATGTGGTTATAGATTTCTTCTCCAGTTTTGCCCCAGTCGATTTTTTCCTGTTCTCTTTTAATATTATAAGCAAAAGTGGCTTCTTCATCATTTTGCCTGATGGGAGTGAGTTCACCATTCAGGAGCATTGGCAGGGTTTCAGATAAAAGTTTTGACCCTGCAGCGCTAAGTTTATCGTGAAGAGTGCCAACTGTATCTTTTTCCGTAATCGGCACTTCCACTTGTGTTAAAATATCACCGGCATCAAGCTTCTCAGCCATATACATAATGGTGATTCCTGTTTTTTCTTTCCCCTGCAGAATGGAGTAGTGAATGGGTGCACCGCCTCGCAATTCAGGAAGCAATGATGCATGTACATTAATGCAGCCGAACTTGGGTGCATCCAAAAGCTCCTTCGGCAAAATTTGCCCAAACGCAGCTGTAACAACCAGATCAGGCTTAAGAGCAAGAACTTTCTCCAGCTCTTCTGGCTTGCGGATTTTTTCGGGCTGATACACAGGGATTCCCAGTTTTACTGCTTCAACTTTTACAGGCGGGGGAGTATGGACCTTTTTCCTTCCAACGGGCCTGTCAGGCTGAGTAACCACTCCGATTACTTCATATCCGTCCTTTATTATTTGCTTCAGTACAGGCACTGAAAAATCGGGTGTGCCCATAAATACGATTTTTGTCATTCAGCTTCCAATCCTTCCAACTCTTCTTCGTTCAAGTATCTTGTAACTTTTGAGGTAAATAGCACCCCATTTAAATGATCAATTTCATGGAGGATCGCTCTTGCCAGGAAATCCTCAGCCTCGAGTGTGAAATATTTCCCTTTGCGATCCTGCGCCTTGATTTTGACATATTCAGGCCTTGTTACTTCACCATATAACCCAGGAAAACTCAAACACCCTTCAGGGCCTGTCTGTTCCCCATTTATTTCAAGGATTTGCGGATTAATCATTTCAATTGTTCCGAAATCATCATCTATATCAACAATGGCAATTTGCCTGCTAATTCCGATTTGTGGAGCAGCAAGCCCGACACCATCGAATTCGATCATCGTATCATACATATCATTTAACAATTTGCCCAGCTTCTTATCAAACACCTTAACGGGTTCGCATTCTGCCTCCAGAATCTCAGCCGGATAAGTTACAATTTTTTTTACCGCCAAAACATTTCCTCCATTTTTATCTATTTTCAACCAATTCGGATTTATTCATAACCACAAAAGCGGAAGTTCTTGAGCCGCTCCTTCAAAAAATCTGACGCCCAGTCGTGCGATATGAAGCTGTCGAAGCGTTCCTTGCGAGGACAGCACTTCTCAAAATTCAAACATTAAAATCTTATTAAGGCTTTAAGAAACTACATTAAAATATATGGATTCAGGTCAATGGAGACGTAAAGGCCCCCAGTGGCCATATCCTGCTGATAATTATTCAGAATTTTCTTCAGCGCTTGGCAAAGTTCCGGCTCCCGCTTGTATTTTATCAGACATTGATACCGATATCTATTATTGATCCGCGGTATCGGCGATGCAACTGGACCAAGGACTATGCTCTCTGCAGATAATTTTGACTGAATGTACTGCGTGATCTTCTCAGTTACCGAAACAGCCTTCATTAATTCCTCGTGGCTGACGGTGACAAGGGATATATAGTAGAAAGGGGGATATCTATGAATTTTGCGGACCATCATTTCTCTTTCATAAAATTTATCGTAATCCTGCTCCCCCGCCAGTTCAATACTATAATGTTCAGGAGTGTAGGTCTGAATAATTACCTCACCCTCCAATTCATGCCTTCCAGCACGCCCGCTTACCTGAGTCAAGAGCTGAAAGGTTTTTTCAGAAGAGCGGAAATCAGGCAGGTGCAGCATCGTGTCTGCCGAGAGTACGCCTACTAATGTAATATTGGGGAAATCAAGGCCTTTAGCAATCATCTGAGTCCCAAGAAGAATATCTGCATGCCCTTCCTGGAATTGATCCAGGAGCTTTTCATGTGCACCTTTCCTGCTGGTTGTATCGACATCCATACGGATTACCTTCGCTTCCGGCAGAATTTTTGCCAATTCCTCTTCCACTTTCTGGGTGCCGGTTCCGAAATAGCGGATATGCTCACTTTCACATTCCGGGCAAGCATTCGGAACGGGTGCCTCATAGCCGCAATAATGGCATTTCATTTGCTGGTTATACTGATGATAAGTCAAAGATATATCACAATGAGGACAATTAATAACATACCCGCAGTCCCTGCACATAACAAATGAGGAATGCCCTCTTTTATTTAGAAATAATACAATCTGCTCTTTTTTTTCAAGTCGGTCTTTAATTTTTTCGAGAAGCTTTCTTGAGAACATCGAGCGGTTTCCTTCACGCAGCTCTTCCCGCATATCAATGATATCAACGGAAGGAAGAGCCTGATTGTTCATTCTATTTTCGAGAGTGAGGAGATGGTAAACTCCTTTATGTGCTCGCGCAAAAGATTCCAAGGAGGGAGTTGCACTGCCAAGCACCACAGGACATTTATGATTTCCCGCTCTCTTGATGGCGACATCCCTTGCATGGTATCTTGGGTTTTCTTCCTGCTTATAGCTGGTTTCGTGCTCCTCATCAATGATAATGATTCCGAGGTTTTCAAAAGGGGCAAAGATAGCCGATCGCGCTCCGACAACAACCTTGACTTCCTTCCGCTGAATCTTTCTCCATTCATCATACTTTTCCCCCGCTGAAAGGCCGCTGTGCATGACGGCAACCTGATTGCCAAACCTTCCCTTAAAGCGTTTGACCATCTGCGGAGTTAAGGAAATCTCAGGAACAAGGACAATGGCTTCTTTGCCATCCTCCAGCACTCGCTGAATGGATTGCAGATACACCTCAGTTTTTCCGCTTCCTGTTACCCCATAAAGCAAAAAAGTTTCATGCCTGTTATCTTCAATAGAATTAAGGATGGGGATTATGGCCTTTCTCTGTCCATCGGTCAAAGAAAGCGGTTCAGTTCTTTCGAATTCGCGGTCTCCAAATGGGTTTCGGTAAATTTCCACGTCCCTTTGGCCAAGCAGCCCTTTTTGCATGAGCCCTTTTATGGTGGAAGAGGTTATTCCAAGCAAGGAAAATAACTCTTTCTGATCGACCGGTCCCTCCGCATGAAGAAAATACTCAAGTACTTCTTTCTGTTTGGTTGCGTTGCCTGGAAGCTGCTTAAGGTAATCAGCAAGCTTATTAGGGGCAGCAGCCGCGAATACCTGCCTTACTTTCTTCTTTTTCACCCGCTCTTTTACTTGGTATATAATCTCGATATTTCCATGGGATGCTTCCTTTTGAAGAAGCGGCAAAGCTCCGCTCTTTACTGCATCATCCCATGTAATTTCTTCAGTTTTCTGGAAGAGAGTACATAATTTTTCAGGAAGCAGTTTACAATCTGCATTCCTTGCCATTACAAGCTTCTTTTCATATTTTGCCTTCAATGCTGCAGGCAGCATAGCCTGAAAGGCAGAAATTTTGTAGCATAATGTTTTTTCAGTCAGCCATTCACCAAGTGTCAAAAGCTCCTGGTTAAGAACTGGATTTAAGTCCATTGGCTCTGAAATGGATTTTAACTGCTGAAAATCCGACTCTGCTTTTAATGCTGTTACAAACCCCTGGATCTTTCTTGGTCCAAATGGAACGACAACCCTCATGCCGGGGAGAATGATACCTTTCAGATGAGAGGGTATTTTGTAGTCAAATGCCCGGTCAGTCTGTTTGGCAGGTACATCGACAATTACACTAGCAATATTCATTCATGCTCATCCTTTAGCAAGGTCGCAGCTTCTTCAAGAATTTTTACAGCTACATCCTTTTTTGACATAAGGGGGAGCTTTTCTAAAGACCCATCTTTTTTGAAAAATGTCACTATGTTAGTATCCGTTCCAAAGCCTGCGCCTTCAGCAGTTACATTATTGGCAACAATCATATCGGCATTTTTCCTTTTTAGCTTGCCCTGTGCATACTCATCAACCTGTTCGGTTTCAGCCGCAAACCCTATAAGGATTTGCTTCTTCTTTTTTTGTCCCAGTTCGAATAATATATCTTTTGTTCTTTCAAGCTCCAGTACTTCATCCCCAGGCTGTTTTTTCATTTTTTGGTCAGAAGGCACCTTTGGACGATAATCGGAGACTGCAGCGGTCTTAATGACAACATCTGCAAGATCAAATTCGCTTATTGCTGCTTGATACATTTCCTCGGCAGATTCTACCCTTATCAGTTTTAAGCCGGCAGGAGCATTAATTGTAACCGGACCGGATATCAATACAACTTCAGCTCCTGCAGATACAGCTGCTTCCGCAATTGCATAACCCATTTTGCCCGAAGAATGGTTGGTAATATAACGGACAGGATCAATTTTTTCCCTAGTTGGACCGGCAGTTATGACCAATTTCCGTCCAGTTAGATCCAATCTGGAAGACTTAAAAAATTCACCAATTGTTTCTGTAATTTTCTCTGGTTCTTCCAGTCTTCCTTTTCCAACATAGCCGCATGCAAGATACCCTTCTGAAGGCTCTATAAATCTGCAGCCAAAACGATATAAGGTTTCAATATTTTTCTGGACAGCCGGATGGCTGTACATATGTACATTCATTGCAGGCGCAATCCAGATCGGTGATGATGCCGCCAAAAGGGTTGTTGTAATCATATTGTCTGCAATCCCATTGGCCAGCTTTCCGATTACGTTTGCTGTAGCCGGAGCAACGAGGATCAAGTCGGCCCAATCAGCCAGGTCTATATGAGCAATAACCTTCGAATCTTTTTCATCGAAAGTGTCGGTGTAAACATCATGTCTTGAAAGAGCCTGAAAAGTTAATGGTGCAACAAATTTTGCGGCCGATTCACTTAGGATAACTTTCACATGCGCTCCGGCCTGCGTAAGCTTGCTCGTTAAGGCTGCAGCTTTATAAACAGCAATTCCGCCGGTTACGCATAATAATATTTTCTTTCCACTCAGCATTATATGACCCCACCAATCTCAAAAATAATTCATCTCTATGAAAAGCGGCCTGGCTATATATTTCTATAAGAAGCACTGGCCATTAATGGCTATTAGCTTTCATGATAGTTTTATTATGCAAGAAGAGCAGTGAATTTTCATCTAATAAAACCTCAAACAAAAATAACAACCTTTTAAAAGGTTGTTATTCAGCGATTTTACTCGTATGATTCATTTGCCGTCTTTTCACCCAGTCGGTAATGAAGCTGGTCTGCATGGATTTCCTCAAGTGCTTTCCCCACATTTTTATGTGATTTATAGCTCTCAAGCTGCGGTTTGGCATGGAGCTGAAGCTTGCGGGCACGCTTGGCAGCAACAGAAACAAGTGAATATTTGGAATCAATCTTCGTCATTAGAGAATCAATAGAAGGATAAAGCATATTTATTCTACCTCCAGCATCTTTTTGTATTTAGGTTCTACACGTTCCCTGCGGCAGTGTTCTGCAACTACAATGGATTTTATTCTTTCACAGGCAAGATCGATTTGATCATTCTCTACAACATAATCATATAAGTTCATCATTTCAATCTCTTCTTTCGCTGCACTCATGCGATTGTTGATTATATCTTCTGTCTCCGTCCCTCTGGTTACAATACGGTTCTTAAGCTCAGATAAACTAGGCGGAACCAGGAAGATGAACAAGCCGTCCGGGAATTTCTCGCGTACCTGACGTGCACCCTGAACTTCGATTTCAAGAAAAACGTCTTTGCCCCGGTCCAATGTTTCTCTTACATAATCAACCGGCGTTCCGTAGTAGTTCCCGACAAACTCTGCATATTCAAGCAGCTTATCCTGCCTGATCAGCTCTTCAAACTCCTCACGCGTTTTGAAAAAATAATCAACTCCATTGACTTCTCCCGCTCTCGGAGATCTCGTTGTCATTGATATAGAATATTCAAACGCAGTATCAGGCTGAGCAAATATCTCTTTTCTTACTGTTCCCTTTCCTACACCTGAGGGTCCGGATAGAACAATCAATAATCCTTTTTCATTCATTTATAAAATCCTACCCTTCCTCAACAATTTCATCACGGTCATTTAATCGGTGCGCAACAGTTTCCGGCTGGACCGCAGACAAAATAACATGGTCACTGTCCATGACGATAACAGCCCGGGTGCGCCTGCCATACGTAGCATCTATTAAAGAGCCCCGGTCACGTGCGTCCTGAATGATCCGTTTAATCGGGGCAGATTCTGGACTGACAATTGATATTATCCGGTTGGCAGAAACAATATTGCCAAATCCGATATTGATCAGTTTAATTGACATTTGGGTCCTCCAATCATCAGTTATTTATTTTGACCCTCAGAGCCGCAATCTAAACAACTGCTATTCAATATTTTGAACTTGTTCCTTCATTTTTTCCAATAAACTCTTTATTTCAACCACTTCGGCAGCAATCTCTGCACTATTTGCCTTAGAGCCGATCGTATTGGCCTCTCTATTCATTTCCTGCAGAATAAAGTCAAGCTTTCTGCCAGCAGGATCTGTAAGCTGAAGTGTGTTCTCAAACTGGCTTATATGGCTTTGCAGCCTTGTCAGCTCCTCATTGATATCCGCTTTATCAGCGAACATCGCTACCTCTGTTAAGATTCTCGGTTCATCCACCTGGCCATCAAGAAATTCTCTCATACGCTTTTCCAATCTCTCCCGGTAAAACTGCACGACCAGTGGTGCATACTCTCTCAGCTTGAGGACTCTGCTGCTTAAAAGACTAAGATGGCTACGGAGATCTTTTTCCAGTTCATCCCCCTCAAGCCTCCTCATATCCGTTAACTGCAGGCACGCCTCTTCAGTTGCAGAAAGGACCAGCTGGCTCAATTCCTCATTGCCGGAATCCTTTTCCTCTATGCCAATCAATTCTTCGCGTATAACATCCCCGATGGATAGATCCGTTTGGATTTGGTACTTTGTTTGAATTGCAGTTATGTATTGATAATATTCATCTAATAGTTCCCAGTCAACATTAACTTTCCTGCTGGACAGGCCATCGCCGTCAATGGTGATATAAACCTCAATTCTGCCTCTTTTGATATGCCTGTTAAGCATTTTCTTTATTTTGTCTTCAATATGCATCAGCTGTCTGGGCATTCTTATCTGAAACTCGGAAAAACGATGGTTTACAGTCTTAATCTCAACCGTAATGGATCTTTGCCCGGAATCTTTCTTGCTTCTTCCATAACCAGTCATGCTTACTGCCATTTCTCACACTTCCTTTTGGGAAAAGCACAGCTTGTAAAAAGCACTATTACTTTCAGTTAGCGGCATGATGCCTGTGCAGTCTATGTATAAAAATCAAGTAATGACAAAGATATTTATGTTTGCGCAAAAAAGAAAGGTAATAGAGTTCTTCTCTACTACCTAAAGGATTATAACATATTTCATTTTGTTTTTCTTGCCAAAAATGTGCCTGCCAGTAAAAATGTTGGAATGGCTGAGAGTCCTGTGATCATAAACCAGTCGCGCAATTCAATAGGGACGGTGTGGAAAATTGGCTGAAGTGGCGGATAGTATATGACCATCAGCACTAAAGCAAGGGACGAAATGACGGCCCAGACTAAATATTTATTGCCGAAAGGATTTCTTGAGAACACTGATTTTTCACTGCGGCAATCAAATACATGAATCAGCTGTGCCATTACCAATGTAGCAAATGCTACTGTCTGTGCATAAGCAAGATGATCAGGATTTGCCCTATAGGCAAAAATGAATGCAAGTAATGTCACAAGTCCAATTAGAAATCCTCTGGACACCACTTTCCAGCCAAGCCCTCTTGAAAAAACACCTTCCTTAGGGCTCCTTGGCTTTCGCTTCATCACATTTTCCTCTGGCTGGTCAAGGCCAAGAGCCATTGCCGGAAGTCCATCCGTTACTAAGTTCACCCAGAGAATCTGGATTGGCACTAAGGGCAGCGGAAGGGCAAGTAGCATGGCAAACAGCATAACCAGAATTTCACCAACATTTGATGCAAGCAGATATCTGATAAACTTTCGAATATTCTCGTAAATATTTCTTCCTTCTTTTATTGCCGCTTTTATGGTAGCAAAATTATCATCGAGCAGTACCAGTGCGGATGCCTCTTTCGCAACATCGGTCCCTGTAATGCCCATTGATATTCCGATGTCTGCCGCTTTAATGGCAGGGGCATCATTGACTCCATCACCTGTCATGGCAACAATATGACCTCTATTCTGGAGTGCCTTTACAATTTTTAATTTATGCTCAGGTGATACTCTGGCAAATACTGCGACATCTTCAACCACATCTTCAAGATCTTCAACCGGCATCTCAGCCAGATCCTTGCCCTGAAGGACTTTAGAGCCTTGTGTTAAAATGCCTAACTGCTTAGCAATAGCCTGTGCTGTAATCACATGATCCCCTGTGATCATAATGGTTTTAATTCCTGCTTCCTTGCATTCCTTGACTGCTTCCCTAACCTCTGGCCTTGGCGGATCAATCATCCCTTGAAGCCCGATAAATGTTAATCCCTTCTCAGCCTCTTTTTCATCAAGAATGACATTTTTTGAAGGGATTTCCTTATAGCCAATTGCTATTGTTCTTAAGGCTTGAGAAGCTAGATCTTCTATAGCTCCCTGAATTTCACCTGAGAGCTCCCCCGAAAGAATCTGCCGCCTGCCCTCCCAAAGAACCGATTCACTTTTCCCGACTAATACATCGGGTGCTCCTTTGGTTACAATAAATTGCCTTCCATTATGGTCCTTTACCACAACACTCATCATTTTTCGGGCAGAGTCAAACGGAAACTCATTGATAATCTGGAATTGACTTAAAAGACTGCTCCGATTATAGCCCGCCTTCATGGCCGCTACCAGCAGAGCCCCTTCGGTCGGATCTCCATCAATCACATACTCATTATTTTTCTGCTGTATTTCAGCATGGTTGCATAACATGCCAAACATCAGCATTTGCTGGAGTGCCTTATCACTCTTCGGTTCAATTTGATTCTCATTTCTATAAAATAGGCCCTGGGGCTCATAGCCGATACCATCAACTCTCCACTCTTTCCCGCCGCTCCAGAGATGCGTGACAGTCATTTTGTTTTGAGTCATTGTGCCGGTTTTGTCTGAGCATATCACAGATGCACAGCCCAGTGTTTCAACCGCTGGCAGCTTTCGGACGATTGCTTTTTTTCTTATCATTCTTTGTACCCCAAGCGACAGAGCTACTGTTACGATGGCCGGGAGTCCTTCTGGAATGGCTGCTACTGCCAAAGAAACGCCAGCAAGGAACATTGTATATAATTCCTGCCCCTGCACAACACCAGCCACAACGACAAGAACAGTCAGTAAAATAGCTGCCGTTATGAGGATTTTGCCCAGCTGTTCCAATCTTCGCTGAAGCGGAGTGGTCATGGTTTCCGCATTCTGCAGAAGATCAGCAATCTGTCCCATGGCAGTATTCATCCCTGTTCCGACAACTACACCCAGCCCATTGCCGCGTGTTACCATAGTTCCCATGAAAGCCATGTTCTCCATATCCCCAATAGCCAGATTTGCAGTTTTCAAGGAACCGGTTCTCTTTTGGACAGGCAGAGATTCTCCCGTCAAAGCGGATTCCTCAATTTCCAGGCTATTGGACTCTACGATTCTCATATCCGCTCCAATCCTATCCCCTGCTGCAACTTTCAATAGGTCCCCTGCCACCACTTCTTTGGAGGGGATCTTTTTCCATTGTCCTTCACGTAAAGCAATAACTTGAGGAGCTGATAATTCCTTAAGTGCGTGTAAAGACTTTTCCGCTTTTCTCTCCTGAAAGAAGCCCAAGAAGCCATTTATGACTACAATTGCAATAATGGCAATTGCATCAATATATTCACCAAGCAGCCCCGATATTAAGGTTGCTGCTAATAGGACAAGAACCATGAAATCTTTAAATTGACTAAAAAATAAGAGTAAAGCCGACTGCTTTTCTCCCTCTTTCAACTCGTTATACCCATATTGTTTATGCCGTTTTTTTACATCATCCTCTGTTAAGCCCGCCTTAATATCTGTATTTAAGGCTTGCTCAACCTCCCTTTCATTCATTTCATGGAACTTCATCCGGACATCACACTTCCTCCTTTGTAGTTTGAGAAAAGCCATGAGCTGCATGGAGAAGGGATACAATAGTAAAGAAATTCATCAGCACTCACAGCCAGACTTTAAGAGAATCCGCCAGATGGCAGACCGTCCTGCTTCTTCTGGTAAATCAAGTGAAGCAGAGTTGTCCAATCTCACTCTAAAGAAAGCATATTCAGCCCTGTCCAAAAAAATGCTATTATTATTAGAAAAGCGGAAGGCGCCCGCTTAATGAAGGCACGCAGACTAAAAACGCCACGTCCTGTGGCAACGTCTGCATGACCCACATCCTCCCAAAAGCTGACGCTTTCGGTCGTGCGATGTTTATGCTGACGAAGCCTTCCTTGTCCTGCGGGCCTCAAGCATAAGACGAGCCGGCTGAAAGGTTGTTCTTTAACCTTTTGAACGGATTGAAAGAAATGTGGAGGCGACTGCCCAGGGACGACTAGCAAAAGACGGTTCCTGTAAGAAGGTGTTCTTTCCTTCTGGAAGGGAACAGCTTATGCCTCGAGTCCCTAGGAGCCGAAACTAGCCAAGCTTATGACCTCGAGCCGATGGCGCCTGGAGCTAGACAGTATTAGAAAAGCGGAAGCGCCTTGTGCAGACTTGAAGCCAAGCCTTAAAACTTGATTTATATTATTTAAATGAAAGAATAATGTATATCTGCAGCAAGTGATAGGCTGTTATTTTTAATAGAAGAGGATGTTCCAATATGTCATTTGATGGTTTGTTTACAAGAGCTATGACGAAAGAGCTTATAGATACTTTAAAGGGCGGCAGAATTAATAAGATTCAGCAGCCTTATAAGAATGAAATTATTTTAGTTGTGCGGTCAAATGGGAGGAATCACAGGCTTTTGCTATCAGCTCATCCAAGTTATGCGAGAGTCCAGCTTACTAATGAAGCACACGATAACCCTTCAGAGCCGCCGATGTTCTGCATGCTTTTAAGAAAGCATCTGGAAGGCTACATACTTGAAGATGTCCATCAAATCGGGCTTGACCGTATAATCGTGTTTGAAGTTAAAGGCAGGAATGAGATTGGTGATATATCCTATAAACAGCTGATTGTTGAGATAATGGGCAGGCACAGCAATATTACGCTGGTGGATAAATCCCGCAATATTATTCTCGACAGCATCAAACATGTTTCTTTTGCTGTTAATAGCCATCGTGCGATTTTGCCCGGGCAGGAGTACATTCTCCCCCCTTCTCAGGATAAAATGAATCCTTTTGAGGCAGATAAAAACGATTTATTGCGAAAGATCGATTTTAACAGCGGGAAAGTTGATAAACAGCTAGTAGCGAACTTCGCAGGAATCTCACCGCTACTTGCAAAAGAAGTTATACACCAGGCTGGCCTTGTTAACAGGACAACTGTTCCAAATAGCTTCCAGCATTTATTAAGCTCCCTAAAAGACCATGCTATAAGACCGGCCATAACAGCTGGCGAACAAAAAGAAAGCTTTTATTTATTGCCCCTCCAGCATATAAAAGGGGAAAGCCGGGAATTTAATACCTTGAGCGAAATGCTGGACCGCTTTTATTTTGGTAAAGCGGAAAGAGACCGGGTCAAACAGCAGTCCAATGACCTTGAACGTTTCATAGTAAATGAGAAAGAAAAGAATGAGAAAAAAATTGAGAAGCTGAAAAAAACCCTGCATGAAGCGGAAAATGCTGATAAACATCAATTGTATGGAGAATTGATCACAGCCAATATTTATGCGATTCACAAGGGAATGAAGGAAACCGAAGTCATCAATTATTACGATGAAAATGGCGGGACAGTTACCATTCCTTTGGATCCCCTGATGACCCCATCAGAGAATGCACAAAAATATTTTATAAGATACCAAAAAGCAAAAAATGCCGTAATCGCAGTAAAAGAGCAAATAAAGAAAGCAGAAGAGGAAGCGTCATACTTTGATTCTCTTCTGCAGCAAGTGGAAACTGCATCAACAAGAGACATTGCTGAAATAAGAGAGGAGCTTGTTGAAGGAGGTTATATTAGAGAAAGGCAAAAACGGGGCAACAAGAAACAGCAGAACCTTAAGCCTGTACTTGACCGCTATACCGCCTCAGATGGAACGGAAATTCTGGTTGGAAAAAACAATAAGCAGAATGATTATTTAACGAACAAATTGGCCGCAAGGGATGAGATATGGCTGCACACAAAGGATATCCCCGGTTCACATGTGGTTATCCGAAGCAAGGAACCAGCAGAAAATACAATTCTTGAAGCTGCATCCCTAGCAGCATACTTCAGCAAAGCACGCCATTCCAGTTCGGTTCCTGTTGACTTCACCCAAGTCCGTCATGTAAAAAAACCAAGTGGTGCGAAACCTGGATTTGTCATATATGACCAACAGCAAACCGTTTACGTTACGCCTGATGATGAAACTGTTCTGTCATTAAAACAACGTATGTAAACAAATAAAAAAAGCAAGCTCAGACGCTTGCTTTTTTTATTTGTCAAAAACTGCTTTATTGAGTTACTTTTCCCCACTCAGCAGGATCTTTTCGCCATTCAATCAGCTTCTTCATATCCTTTTCCTGGATATAGCCATTTTTAACGGCTACTTCTGTCAGAGCTTCAATATCAGTCAAAGTATATGCTTCGATTTTCTCTTCGTCCAGCATTTCCTTTCCTTTTTCCAGCTGGTATGTAAAGATAGCCGCAACACCCAGCACTTCACAGCCTGCTTCTCTTAAAGCCTTGACAGCAGTAATGGCACTTCCTCCTGTTGAAATTAAGTCTTCAACAACAACAACCTTCTGGCCTCTGTCAGCTTTTCCTTCAATTTGCTTCCCTTTCCCATGGCCCTTTGCCTTGGATCGGACATAGCACATTGGCAGTTCCATAATGTCACTTACCCAGGCAGCATGCGGAATACCCGCTGTTGCTGTTCCTGCAATTAGTTCTGCCTCAGGAAATTTATCCTGAATGATTGCCTGAAGGCCGGCAGCAATTTCTTTTCTAACTTCAGGATAAGACAATGTGAGACGGTTATCACAATAAATTGGAGCACGCAATCCCGAAGACCATGTAAATGGATCGTTTGGGTTTAATGCAACTGCTTTTATATCTAATAATTTTTCTGCTATTTTACGCTTCATTTAGAACGCCCTCCCAAGATTGCTTGCATAGCATATACTTTTCAAAAGGATTTTCCGCTCTGGTAATCGATCGGCCTACTACTATTGCGGAAGCCCCTTCATTTCTGGCGAATTCAGGTGTGGCTACTCTTTTCTGATCTCCGGAGTCGTCAGATGAAAGGCGTATTCCCGGTGTTACAGTCAAAAAAGAAGATCCTATTCGCGAACTTATTTCCCTTGCCTCAAAGCTTGAACATACTACTCCGTCAAGTCCTGCTTCTTTGGCAAGATTGGCATAATGAAGAACAGATTCGTTTAATGAAGCAGGAATTAATTGCTCTGATTTCATTTGCTGTTCGGATGTGCTTGTCAGCTGCGTCACAGCAATACAAGACGGCCTTTTCCCTGAGCTCCCGGCTTCAAGTCCTTCACATGCTGCTTCCATCATGGCTTTCCCACCTGAGGCATGTACATTAACCATATCGCAGCCAAGCCCCGCAAGTCGCTTCATGGCACTTTTAACGGTATTAGGAATATCATGAAGCTTGAGATCAAGGAAAATCTCATGTCCTTGTTCTTTTAAATCGTGAACGATAGAAGGCCCCTCCTGATAAAATAACTCCATGCCGACCTTTAGAAATAATTTTTCATTTTCAAAGTTTTTCAGAAAATGATTAACTTCCATTTTTCCCGGAAAATCAAGAGCAATAATGAGCGGCTTTTTCATGTTTCTTCCAGCTCCTTCCTACACATTCTGAAATATGTTCATATCCCAGCTTCCCAATAAGCTCTGGCAGCCCATCGATAATTTTTGGACACACAAAAGGATCAACGAAGTTAGCTGTACCAACCGCTACTGCACTTGCACCTGCATAAAAGTATTCAATGACATCCTCTGCTGATTCAATGCCGCCCATTCCGATGATCGGAAGGGACACCCGCTGGCTCACTTCATATATCATCCGGAGCGCGACAGGCTTAATGGCTGGCCCTGAAAGTCCCCCAGTTTTATTTGCCAAAATCGGATTGCCTGTTTTTAGATCTATTCTCATGCCAACAAGCGTGTTAATCATCGTTAAACCGTCAGCTCCGCCGTCTTCCACTGCTTTTGCCATTTCTACAATATTTGTGACATTTGGTGAAAGCTTCACATAAACAGGTACCTCTGAAACCTCTTTTACTTTTTTCGTTAAGTTTTTAGCAATTTCAGGAATAGTGCCAAATGCAATTCCGCCTGTTTTTACATTCGGACAGGAAATGTTGAGTTCAAGTGCATGTACATTAGGGCTTGCAGAAATTTTTTTGGCAACTGCAACATAATCTTCTTCCTGCGAACCGGCTACATTGGCAATAATCGGTACATCAAATTGCTCAAGCCAGACCAGCTCATCATTCACCACTTTTTCCAGGCCTGGATTCTGCAGCCCAATTGCATTCAGCATCCCTGCAGAGGTCTCAGCCACTCTTGGTGTTGAATTTCCAAAACGGGGCTCAAAGGTTGTCGCCTTGATCATGATCGCACCCAATTGGCTCAAATCATACAGCTGGCTGAATTCTCTGCCGAAGCCAAAGCATCCAGATGCAGGCATGATTGGATTTTTTAATTCCAGTCCAGGCAGACTGACATTTATCGAGTTCATAGAACTACCTCCCCTGCTTTAAAGACTGGTCCGTCACTGCAGACTTTTTTATAACTGTATCCATCAGGGTCATCCCCTGTATGGCAAACGCATGCAAAGCACGCCCCTATGCCGCAGCCCATCCGTTCTTCTAATGACAGGTATACGTTTTTATGAGAGTATTGATTTTCAAGCGCCTTCAGCATCGGAGTCGGGCCGCAGGAATATAAAACATCGAAATTAATATTAAATCTTTTAATAACATCTGTAACAAAGCCTTTTGTTCCTGCACTTCCATCAGCTGTAGCCACATAGGTCCCGCCCAGCTGTGCAAACTTTTCTTCATAGAAAACGGCACTTGCTGACTGAAAGCCAAGGATATGAATCACATTAACACCACGGCTTACAAGCTGTTTTGACAACTCATATAGAGGGGGTACTCCGATTCCTCCTCCCACAAGAAGTGCTGTATCCCCCCGGCCTGCTTCACTGATAGGAAACCCATTTCCCAGCGGCCCCAGTACATCTGCGTAATCGCCAGGTTTTTTTTCTGAAAGCATATTCGTTCCTCTGCCTTCAGCACGGTATATCATCTTAAACTGGCTTTCATCAGGTAAAATCTCAGCAATGCTGATCGGCCTTCTTAGCATCGGGTCATACCCCCCGGAAATTTTCAAATGTACAAATTGCCCGGGCTCCTTCATTTCATGAACAAGCTCACCTTGTAGGGTGAGCTCGAAAATGTTTTCTGCTAGTTTTTTTTGCGATATTACAGTGCATTGTTCCTGTCTGATCAAGATAAAACCGCCTCCCGGACTTGTTCTGATTTATCCATCGCATCTGCTGAGAAATTCATTGATTCGATTACTTGAAGGATTGCTTCTGCCGTATCTAGAGAAGTAAGGCATGGCACCCCATTTTCCACAGATTCACGGCGGATGCGGAAGCCATCTCTGGCAGGCTGTTTTCCTTTTGTTAGAGTATTTATCACAAATTGGGCTTCGCCATTTCTAATCACATCCAGAAGGTTTGGCCCTTCTGACCCTATTTTTCCAGTCACTTTTACAGGAATGCCCGCAGTTTTAAGGAATAAAGCTGTTCCGCTTGTCGCCATTAGCCTGTAGCCGATGGATACAAATCTCTTTGCCAGCTGCAGAGCTTCTTCTTTATCCTTATCTGCGACAGTCATTAATACTGTTCCAAACGGCTGGATTTTCATGCCGGAAGCAACAAGGCCTTTATAAAGGGCTTTTTCAAGCGTTGAATCTTTCCCCATAACTTCTCCAGTTGACTTCATTTCAGGCCCTAAAGTGATGTCTACTCTTCTTAATTTCGCAAATGAGAACACCGGTACTTTTACAAACACGCCTTTTCTCTCCGGCAGAAGTCCGGAACCGCAGCCCTGCTGAGCCAAAGTTTGGCCCATGATAACCTTCGTGGCGATTTTGGCCATTGGCACATTTGTAATCTTGCTCAAGAAAGGAACGGTCCGGCTTGAACGCGGGTTGACTTCAAGGACAAATACTTCCCCTTTTGCCACTACATACTGGATATTCAGGAGTCCTATAATGCCAAGGCCCTTAGCCATCTTCTCGGTATACTCAACGAGCTTGTCTTTGATTGCCTCGGAAATGTTTTGCGGAGGATAGACTGCTATGGAATCTCCTGAGTGCACTCCAGCTCTTTCAATATGCTCCATGATGCCTGGAATGAGCACATTTTCTCCATCCGAAATGGCGTCCACTTCAATCTCCTTCCCAGTCAGATACCGGTCGATTAATACTGGGTGCTCCGGATTCACTTTTACAGCGTTTTCCATATAATGCAGAAGCTCTTCTTCTTTATAAACTATCTCCATGGCTCTTCCGCCAAGTACATATGATGGTCGGACAACCACGGGGTAACCGATTTCACCGGCAATCGCTACTGCCTGCTCCACAGATAGGGCAGTTTTTCCTTTTGGCATCGGAATGCCCAGCTCTGCAAGGGCATGCTCAAATTTATCACGGTCTTCTGCCCGGTCTAAGTTTTCAAGAGAAGTCCCGAGAATTTCGACACCTCTCTTTACAAGATCCGCTGCAAGATTAATAGCTGTTTGTCCGCCAAATTGCACAACTACACCTTCCGGCTTCTCAAGGTCAATGATGTGCATAACATCTTCAATCGTAAGCGGCTCAAAATAAAGCTTATCGGAGATGCTAAAGTCAGTAGAGACAGTTTCCGGATTATTATTAATGATGATTGCTTCATAGCCTGCTTCCTTGATTGCCCATACTGCATGGACAGTTGAGTAGTCAAACTCCACTCCCTGGCCAATCCGGATTGGACCTGAGCCCAGGACAACAACACTTTTGCGGCCAGTTACCTCCGATTCGTTCTCTTCCTCGTATGTTCCATAGAAATACGGTGTTTCAGATTCAAATTCTGCCGCACACGTATCAACCATTTTATAAACCGGTACAATATCCTGTTCTTTTCTCCAGCTGTAAACTGCCATTTCACTTGAATCCCAGAACCTCGCAATTACCAGGTCGGCAAATCCCATTTCCTTTGCAGCTTTCCCTGTTTCAGGGTCAAAAGGATTTTCTGTTAATACACTCTCAAAATCTACGATTTTCTTAATCTTATGAAGGAAGAATAGATCAATCCTGCTCCATTCATGGATCAACTCGATGGTAACTCCCCTTCTGATGGCTTCTCCGATATAAAACAAACGTTCATCGCCTGCTTTTCGAATCCGCTTTTCGATCAGTTCATTAGAAATTTGGTCAGCGTCCTTCAGCTCAAGATGATAAATGTTTGCTTCAAGTGAACGGACTGCTTTCAGAAGAGATTCTTCAAATGTGCGCCCTATAGCCATTACTTCACCTGTAGCCTTCATTTGGGTTCCAAGCGAACGGTTAGCCGATTCGAATTTATCAAACGGCCAGCGCGGGATTTTTGAGACAATATAATCCAACGCCGGTTCAAAACAGGCATATGTTTTTCCTGTGACAGGATTCATCATTTCATCAAGTGTCAGCCCCACCGCTATCTTGGCTGCCAATTTGGCAATCGGATAGCCTGTTGCCTTTGATGCAAGTGCTGATGAACGGCTGACACGCGGGTTAACTTCGATGATGTAATAATTGAAACTATCCGGATCAAGTGCCAGCTGGACATTGCATCCTCCTTCGATCTGAAGAGCCCGGATAATTTTTAATGAAGTGTTTCTTAGCAGCTGATACTCACGATCACTCAAAGTTTGGCTTGGAGCTACTACAATGGAATCACCTGTGTGGACACCTACAGGATCGAAGTTTTCCATATTGCAGACAACAATCGCATTGTCATTGGAGTCACGCATCACTTCATACTCAATTTCTTTGAAGCCCGCAATGCTCTTTTCCAGCAGGCACTGTGTTACAGGGCTGTTCTTCAAGCCGCTAGTCACAATTTCGATTAACTCCTCTTCATCATGGCAGATTCCCCCGCCTGTTCCCCCCAATGTGAAAGCAGGGCGTACGATGACCGGATAGCCAATCCTATTTACAAACTTATACGCTTCCTCCAGGTTATGGATAATTTCACTGTCAGGCACCGGCTCGCCAAGTTCATTCATCAGATTTCTGAAAAGATCCCGGTCTTCCGCTTTTTGAATAGCAGATAATTTTGTACCTAGGATTTCAACCCCGCATTCATCCAAAACTCCTGATTCAGCAAGCTCTACTGCCAGGTTTAATCCTGTCTGCCCCCCAAGAGTAGGCACAAGGGCATCAGGGCGTTCTTTTCGGATGATGCGGCTGACGAATTCCAGCGTAAGCGGCTCTATATATACTGCGTCAGCAATTTCAGTATCTGTCATGATGGTAGCAGGATTTGAGTTTACAAGAATGACGCGATAACCTTCCTCTTTCAATGCAATGCAGGCCTGTGTTCCAGCATAATCAAACTCTGCTGCCTGCCCGATAACAATTGGTCCTGATCCGATTACTAAAATGCTTTTTATATCTGTACGCTTTGGCATGCTGCAGCACCTTCCTCTTTATGTGATTCAATCATTTGCAGGAATTGTTCAAATAATCCATTTGCATCCTCTGGTCCCGGTGAAGCCTCAGGGTGATATTGCACAGTGAACGCAGGGACTTCTTTATGTTTTAAGCCTTCAATCGTTCCATCGTTTAATGCAATATGTGTTACTTCCAGAAGAGTACCCGAAACTGAGTTTTCTTCCACTGAATATCCATGATTTTGAGATGTTAAAGCTACTTTTCCGGTTTGCAGATCTTTAACCGGATGGTTTGAACCGCGATGGCCGAATTTCATTTTTTCTGTATTGGCACCGCATGCAAGGGCAAACAGCTGATGTCCCAGGCAAATCCCAAAAATCGGCACATTTCCTAACAGACCTTTAATCATTGTGATAGCTTCCGGAACATCCTTCGGGTCTCCAGGTCCATTTGAAAGCATAACCCCATCCGGGCTCATGCTGAGTATTTCTTCAGCTGTTGTATTATAAGGTACCACAATCACATCACAATCCCGTTTGTTCAGTTCTCTTAAAATACCGTGTTTCATGCCAAAATCCACAAGGACTACCCTTCTGCCGCGGCCAGGGCTCGGATAAGGTGTCTTAGTGGAAACTTGCTTAACCTGATCGTTCCGAAGCTTTGTTGCACGCAGTTTTTCGATGATTAATTCCGGGCTTTCATTTATGCTGCATATAGCACCTTTCAGCGTACCATGCTGCCTGATAATCCTTGTTAATTTTCTAGTATCAATCCCAGCAATTCCGGGGATGTTTTTCATCTTAAAGTATTCATCAATTGTTTGTTCATTTCTCCAGTTTGAAGGAAACTCGCTTGCTTCTTTAACAATGAACCCGGAGATTGCAGGAGAGATTGATTCAAAATCATCTCGATTAATTCCATAATTTCCGATTAAAGGGTATGTCAATGTTACAATTTGTCCGCAGTAGGAAGGGTCAGAGAGGATTTCCTGATAACCCGTCATTCCTGTATTGAATACGACCTCTCCAATCGAATTCGTATCGCTTCCAAACCCTTTTCCAATAAAAATTGTCCCGTCTTCCAGAATCAGCTGTTTTTTCATGCTCTTACACTCCCTCTGTTCCAAACAATTTTTCCGCCTGCTATTGTCATAACCGGCCACCCTTTACAATCCCAGCCAGTAAATGGCGTATTTTTCCCTTTTGATAAGAACTGGGATGGATCAATTTTTTCCTGGCGGTTTAGATCAAGCAGGACAAGATCTGCTATATTACCTTCTTCCACTCTTCCTGATTGTAAGCCGAATGCCTCAGCTGGCTTGATTGTTAAAAAATCAATCAGCTGTTTTAGTGTGAATATTCCCTTCTCGACGAAGTGTGTGTAAAGGAGCGGAAAGGCTGTTTCAAGTCCAACAATTCCAAAAGGCGCCAGCTCCATCCCCTCTTCTTTTTCTGCTGCAGTATGAGGTGCATGGTCGGTCGCGATAAAATCAATCGTACCGTCCAGCAACCCTTCTATTAAGGCAGCTCTGTCATCTGCACCTCTAAGTGGAGGATTCATTTTAAAGTTTGCATCCAAACCCGGGATATCCTCTTCACATAGAAGGAGGTGATGAGGTGTCACCTCGGCCGTTACCTTGATGCCTGCACGCTTTGCATCTCTTACCACCCTGACAGACTCTTTCGTACTGATGTGGCAGACATGATAATGGCAGCCAGAAGCTTCGGCAAGGAGTACATCCCTTGCGATTTGCACTGATTCACAGACGGAAGGAATACCATTTAAACCATTCTCTTTAGCAAAAACTCCATCATGTACGGAGCCTTTGTTAATGAGGGTATTTTCTTCGCAGTGCGCAACAATCGGCATGCTGATCTCTGCGGCGTTCCTCATTGCCTGCAGCATCATGGCAGCTGATTGCACCCCAACTCCATCATCAGTAAAAGCAAACGCTCCAGCTTCTTTCAGTGCTTTAAAATCTGTTAATTCCTGGCCAAGCTCACGGATTGTAATCGATGCATACGGCAGAACCTTGACCAACGCAGTCTCTTCAATTCGGCTGTTCAATTTTTCAAGCTGTTCCTTCGTATCAGGTACAGGCCGGGTATTCGGCATCGCCGCAACCGTTGTGAAACCGCCTTTGGCTGCTGCCTTTGTGCCAGTTTCAATGGTTTCCTTCTTTTCACCGCCAGGCTCACGCAAGTGTACATGCAGATCTATAAAGCCTGGTGCAATCAATAAGCCTTCTGCATCAATCACTTCCTGTGCCTTTTTCTCGATACCTGCACCTATCCCGGTGATTTTTCCTGACTCTATGTAAATGTCGGTCTTTACAAAATTCCCTTCCTTAGTAAGCAACTGGCCATTTTTGATTAATGTTGACATGATTAGCTCCCCCTTCAATATGTTCAATTGATCTTTTTAGTACAGCCATTCGAATGTACACACCATTTTGCATTTGTTTGAAGATTCTGGAGCGCTCGCATTCCACCAAGCAATCTGCTATTTCTACACCCCGATTTACAGGGGCCGGATGCATGATAATGCTGTTTGGCTTCATTTTTCTTTCACGCTCATCTGTAAGGCCGTATGCCAGGTGGTATTCTTCAGCCGTTTGATTGGCTTTCGATTCGTGTCTCTCATGCTGAATTCTCAGCAGCATGACAACATCAGAAGTTTCAATTGCTGTGTCAACATCTTCATACATGCCATTTTCAAGCAATTCTTCATTGAACCATTCTTTTGGACCTGAAAAAACAACCTTCGCACCGAGCCGTACAAGTGCATCTGCATTGGATCTTGCGACACGGCTATGGGCAATATCACCGATGATGGCTACTTTTAATCCTACAAAGGAACCGAATTCCTGTTTAATTGTCAGCAGGTCAAGCAGTGATTGTGTTGGATGATGGCCGCAGCCGTCCCCTGCATTCAGGATGGAAACACCGCTTTTACCTGCCAATTCGTCAAAGTATCGATCCAGGCTATGGCGGATGACGACTGCATGAACACCGATTGCTTCAAGCGTTTTTACCGTATCGTATAATGATTCGCCCTTGGATACACTTGATGTGCTGACTTCAAATGGGATTATGTCCAGTCCAAGCCGTCTTTCCGCCACTTCAAAGCTGCATTTTGTCCTTGTGCTGTTTTCAAAAAAAAGATTTGCGACAAACACCTTTTGTTCAGGACTCCATGTCCCGCCGTTTAAAAAGTATTGTGCATCCTCCAGGATTTTATTGATTTCATTAATTTCTAACTCTGAGGTAGTGAGCAAATGTTTCAAGATTATCCCTCCTCTTTCAGTAAAAAAACACCCTGACAATTTGGTCAGGGTGCTGCATAGTTGAGGCAGCCAGATATACGGATACACTGTTCCCGTATAGCCTGCTTGCCGCCAACACCCTTTTAAGTCTCTCTGAACTTAGTTAAAAAGCGTTAAGCTACATTATTTTTTTTTTCGTTTTCAGCTTCAAACATATCTTCCTTGGCCTCTTCTCTGCCAGGAAGAATCAGGTTCAGGAGAACGCCGCTGATCGCTGCCAGTGCCATTCCTTCCAGTTTAAATGCCCAAATTTCGATATGGGCTCCGCCAATTCCGAGTACTAGGATGACCGAAGCAATAACCAGGTTACGGTTGTTTCCAAAATCCACTTTGCTGTCAACAAGCATTCTTAATCCTGATGAA
This sequence comes from Cytobacillus sp., assembly GCF_964223445.1. Taxonomy (NCBI): domain Bacteria; kingdom Bacillati; phylum Bacillota; class Bacilli; order Caryophanales; family Bacillaceae; genus Cytobacillus; species Cytobacillus sp. Next base: position 4,455 of record NZ_CAXQGS010000021.1, on the reverse strand, counting down.
GCGATGATCCCGAACAGAAGGATCGACACGCCGCCCATTACTGGAGTTGGGATCGAGCTGATTAGTGCAGTTACCTTACCAATGAATCCGAAGATGATGGCGATGACTGCAGCACCTGCCAGTACATAGACACTGTATATTTTCGTGATGGCCAGTACGCCTATGTTTTCACCGTAAGTTGTCTTTGGCGGACCCCCGATTAATGCCGAGATCATTGTTCCTGTTCCATCAGCAAGGATGGAGCGGTGAAGTCCCGGTTCTTTAATATAATCTCTCCCAACTACTTTTCCAAGGACAAGCTGATGGCCGATATGTTCAGAGATTGTCACAACAGCTACTGGTATCATTAAAAGAGCCAGATCAAGGGTTACCCTCACTTCATAATCAGCGAAGGGGATTAAGAATTCCGGCATCTCGAACCAGGATGCCTGCTGTACAAGCGAGAAGTCTATCAGGCCCACTGCCAGTGAGTATACATAGCCGATTATGATACCTGCAAGAATCGGCACCATGCTGAGCATTCCTTTTGCATAGATGGAGAAGATGATTGTTGCACCTAAAGTGATGAGCGCTGCTGAGAAATGCACCATGCTGTATTCACCCGTTTCAGGGTTGTTCATGGCCATTCCGACTGCTGTGCCTGCTAATGCCAATCCGATTACAATGATTACCGGGCCGACCACGATTGGCGGAAGCAGATTCATAATCCAGCGGTAGCCCGCTTTTTTGATGATCAACGCTACGGCTCCATATACTAGTCCTGCCATAAAGCTTCCGATCATGGCAGCACCTGGTCCGCCAGCAGCTTTTGCTGCGATGATTGGAGCAATGAAAGCGAAAGATGACCCTAAATATGCCGGCACCTGCCATTTTGTTATGATGAGGAAAGCTATGGTTGCAAGTCCGCTTGAGATTAAAGCTATGGCAGGATTTAATCCTACTAAGAAAGGTACAAGTATAGTGGCTCCGAACATTGCGAATAAGTGCTGTAAACTTAATGTCAGCCAATGGGCTGGTTTTGGAACATCTTTTATATCTAGAATAGGCTTATGCATGCCAATCTCTCCTCTTCAATTTATTAAAAAACCCTCTTTGCCAGAGTCGCAAAGAGGGTAAAAGAGCACAGCAAAAGATAGACTGATTTTGCTGAGTCCCCCTTTGCCAGCCTCTCTGGACTGTATTTAAAAGGGCTATTTAATTTTCAAAAATGCTAACTTGATCGCTTTCATCCACTTCCTTCAGCTCGACAACAATTTTTTCCGAACTGGAGGTTGGAATGTTTTTTCCAACATAATCAGCTCTTATCGGAAGCTCTCTATGGCCCCGGTCCACGAGGACTGCCAGCTGAATCTTCGATGGCAGTCCGATATCAATCAGCGCATCAAGGGCGGCTCTAACTGTTCTTCCTGTATAAAGAACATCATCGACCAGTATCACTTTCTGTTCATTTATATCTTTTGGAACATCTGAGCCTTTGACAAGCGGCTCCTGATTTTCAGTCTTTTTCGTAAGATCATCTCTATATAGAGTAATATCAAGTTCGCCTACATCAATTTTGGCACCTTCGATTTGTTCGATCCGCTCCGCCAGGCGGTTCGCAAGGTATATCCCCCTGGTACGGATTCCAATCAGGATGCAATTTTCGATCCCTTTATTTTTCTCTATAATTTCATGAGCAATCCTTGTCAGCGCTCTCCTGATTGCCTGGTCATCCAAAACTATTGCCTTTTGCTGCGGCATTCTGATCACCTCTATTATCTGATTCTCTTCAGTTAATGTTATATACAAAAAACCTCTCACCGATCTGGCGAGAGGGTAAACGATTTTATTGCTGCAGAATAAGGATACCATGCTCCTTATTCAATCCGTTTCCTTCCCAGCCTCACGGGACTGTTTTAAAGGACTTATTCAACTATAGTCATCATATAGCACAGTTGGACAGTTGTCAACGATTATTTGCCAGTTTACCTAATAGCTCTTCGAAATAAGCAGGCATAGGTGCTTCAAATTCCAGGTACTCACCTGTTCTTGGATGATTAAATCCAAGAACACCTGCATGCAGTGCTTGTCCTCCAAGATCAAGAGTCTTTCTTGGACCGTATTTAGGATCTCCTGCCAGAGGATAGCCAATGTATTTCATATGAACACGGATTTGATGGGTTCTTCCCGTTTCAAGCTGGCATTCCACCAGTGTAAAATCCCTGAAACGCTCAAGGACCTGAAAATGCGTAACCGCATGTTTTCCATTGTCAACAACGGTCATGCTTTGACGGTCTTTGGGATCGCGGGCAATTGGGGCATCAATCGTACCATAATCGTGGGGAATGACTCCATGGACAATGGCACGGTACTTACGTGTAACGGTTTTATTCATCAGCTGGTTCACAAGACTTTCATGTGCCATATCATTCTTTGCAACCATAAGAAGTCCCGATGTATCCTTATCGATTCTGTGAACAATTCCTGGCCTCATGACCCCATTTATTCCTGAAAGATCTGTGCAATGTGCCATAAGTCCATTTACAAGAGTGCCAGTGCCATGCCCGGCTGCCGGATGGACCACCATTCCTTTTGGTTTATTTATCACCAGGACATCTTTATCTTCATAATAAATATCCAGCTCCATTTTTTCCGGCACAACATCCAATTCTTCAGGTTCAGGTATTGTTATTTCAATTTTATCATTTGCCGTACATTTGTAATTGGTTTTCGGCTTCTGCCCGTTTACAAGAACATTGCCGTCTTTAATCCATTGCTGAACCTGCGTTCTTGACCAATCCGCATTCAATGTGGATAACACTTTATCTATTCTTTCTCCTGCCTGTTCTTCAGGAATGATGTGTTCCATTTTCTCCATAAGATTTCTCCTTCTTCTTTGCTTCTCTCTCTTCAAGCAGCATCTGAATCATCAGTAGCCCTACACCACTAACCAGAGCCGAGTCAGCAATATTGAAAACGGGGAAGTCATATCCAAAAATATAAGTGTTAATGAAATCCACCACTTCTTTTCTAAATACCCTGTCAATAAAGTTTCCAATCGCTCCGCCCAGCATCAGGCCCAAAGAGACTCCAAGCAGCAATTTGCCTTTGGCAGCTTTTTGAATGTAATAAATGATACCAATTATGACAATAACGGTTATTACGTAGAAAAACCACATTTGCCCCTGCAGGATGCCCCAGGCAGCGCCACGGTTGCGGTGCGATGTAATATAAAGAAAGTCCTCAATAACTTTAACACTTTCCCCTAATTCAAAGTTCTTTACAATCAGCCACTTCGTAAACTGATCAAGTGCAATCACGAACAATGCAATTATGTAATAAAACACAAAGGCAACCCCCATATCCCATATCTCATATCATTACCTTTGCATTTTAGCACAAACTGAATAAAAAACACAGCACACGCCTAAACTCAGTGGAAAATAGATTTTCTGTAGAATTTCCCCAGCCTGCTGCAGTCCTCCATTGTTTTTAAAGTAGGGATCACCTGCAGCAAATCTTGCGGAAGCAGTTCACCTGAAATTTCACATTTGCCAAAACTTCCAGATTCAATTTTGCTGAGTGTTTGTTCAATATCATGCAGCTCTTCCAATAAAATCGGTTTTATCAAAGCGGAACTATTGCCTTCCATTAGCCTTTCCAGTATTTCCTGTCTTGTATTACGGAGTTCTGTATATAGCCCTTCTGCTTTTGCATCCATGCTTTTTCCTCCGTTCTCTGATGTTTACTTTATTATTTTCTCGGAACGGATTTCAGACACGGATAAACTTTTAGCAAACGGCACAACATTTAGTGAAGGTGGAATTATTTATTAAGACTCTTTTCGTATAAATTGTTGTTTTTCGCTTATCAATGTTGTCCGTTGATTTCCGCTCCAGGCTGCTCGCTTTCCGCGGGGCGGCGGTGAGCCTCCTCGACGTTGCGCGCCTGCGTGGTCTCACCTGTCCCGCTACTCCCGCAGGACTTTGAATAAGCATCCTCGAATAAGCACCGCACGAAGGAAATGCGCCAGCATTTTCGAGGATCTCGCACCTTCCGCTACAATCAACTCAGTAAATATAATACAAAAGCAACAAACCTTGCGAATACAGCCCTTATAAAAAGGATTTGAAGAAGTCCAATTAAAAAACAGTCCCCCAATTTTTGAGGGACTGCCAGTATTTAAGCCAAGTGGCTATAATTATTTTTTACAACCTCAGCACAGCGAGGGCAAAGAGTGTCATAGCCTTCTATCTGGCCGACGTCTGGAGTAACTGTCCAGCAGCGATCGCAAGTTTCCCCTTCTGCTTTAGAAACAACTATTGCAGTGTTTTCAAATTTCACAGCATTTTTAGGAGCATCTGACAGGCCGCCTGCTACTTCAAATCCAGAAACGATAAAGATCTGCTGAAGATTTTCCTGAATTGACTCCAGAAGGCTCTTTGCTTGATCGTTTACATAAAGGGTTACTTTTGC